>JBAUHP010000527.1:0-4775 GCA_049680345.1 Albidovulum sp.
AGCTTTTCGGCCGTGGGGATATCAAGGCCTTTGCCTGCATCAAAATACAGATGCCGCAGCCCCGCAAGATAGTGATACCAGACCGCCCAAAGCGAAAGCGTCAGCACCAGCTTGCCGAACCAGGACCGCAGCACGCCATCGGCCACCGCGAAATACTCCGGGCTGGTCGCGGCGGCCAGCAGCCACCAGACCACCAAAAGCGTGCCGACGATAAGCCCGTTGCCGGTGATCCGCGTCAGGATCGAGGTCATCGAAGTCAGTTGCGGACGGTAAATCTGCAAATGTGGCGAGAGGGGGCGGATCACAGGTTTGGTTTCTGCCATGGTTCTTCCCTTTCCATTCGCGCGCCGGTTGCCCGGACCGATTGAACGGCCCCCCGGGAAACTGTCCTGCCCTGAATAACCGATTTTTGCGGCAAGTCACGCCGCTATTGTCACAAATACCACCAAAATGTTGATGTTAGGGCTAAAGCAGTCGTTTGTGATCACGAAAAACTTTCATGTGATCACAATGGCGCGCGCGCCTTGGCCTTGGGCGGTCGTCACTTGCTGCACTGTCACACGTCCGGCCCAAAAGCGCATATTGCAACCACGGGGGGGGACGCCGCGCATCCGAGACGTTCGGCTTGGCAGAGCCGCGCAGCATCAATGCAGCCCATGCGGGATGCGCTTGCGTCACAGCGGCATCAACGCCCAGTAATCAAGGTCAAGCAATACCTCGGGGCGGTATTTGCCATCCTCGCCGCGCAGCGCGAATTCTGGCGCGCCGTGTTTGACGGCGACAAGCCGCAAGCGGATCGCGCCGACGCCGGGGGCGGGTGTTTCGGCGCGGTCCAGAACCTCGGACCAGGCGCGCACGGTATCGCCGGAAAAGCACGGGTTGGCATGGGCACCCGCGTTCAGCGCCACGATCATCTGCGCATTGGCAAGCCCGTTGAACGACAGTGCCCGCGCCAGGCTGATGACATGGCCGCCGTAAATCAAGCGGCGGCCATCTTCGCGCTGGGTGGCATCGAAATGCACCTTGGCGGTGTTTTGCCAAAGCCGTGTGGCCAGCAGATGATCGGCCTCTTCCACCGTCACCCCATCGACATGGTCGATCTTCTCGCCAATCTGGTAGTCGCCCCAGCGGTGCGGCTCACCCGCAAGGGTGAAATCATAGCGGGTAAAATCAAGCCCTTCAGGGATGATCAGGCTGGAAGGGTCCACGACCGCCGCCAGATCGGGCACGGTGGTCTTTGGTGCGGGGGCGGCCAGATCGCGTTTGCGCACCATGACCCAGCGCACATAGTCCAGAACCGCCGCGCCATGCTGGTTCAGACCCCGGGTGCGCACCCAGACCACGCCGGATTTGGCGTTGGAGTTTTCCTTAAGGCCGATGACGGTGGATTCCGAGCGCAACGTATCGCCCGGCCAGACCGGCGCCAGCCAGCGCCCCTCGGCGTAGCCAAGATTGGCAATGGCATTGAGGCTGATATCGGGGACGGTTTTGCCAAAGACCGCATGGAAGGCCGCCATATCCTCAAACGGGCTGGCGGCAAGGCCAGCGGCGCGGGCGAATTCATCCGAGGAATAAAGCGCATGCCTTGCCGGATAAAGCGTGTGGTAAAGGGCGCGTTCACCGCCCGAAAGCGTGCGCGGCACCGCATGGGCAATGACCTCGCCCAAGCGGTAATCTTCGAAAAATCGGCCCGGATTGGTTTTCATTCTGCGCCCAATTTGGTTTCAGGGGTGTAGTCACCCGGTTTATCCTTGGTCACCGCCTGACCGCAACGCATGACACCCTTCGCGGCGTCATAGGCATAGGTCGGGCTGCCGTGCAGCGCCCAACCCTGGTTCAGCGCCGCCGTGACCTTGTGGCAAAAGGCGGATGTGTCGTCTTCGGACAAGAAGCGGTAAAGTTTCATGTGGTTATCCAAGGGGCCAGTGACCCAGCCAGTTGTGAATGAAGATGATCACGCCAAAGACACCAAGCATGATCACGCCATAGATCAGATCGTTGCGCACAGGCCCCGGCGCGGGCGGCACCCAGGCCGGTTCTTGGCGGTTGATCAAGATCAGGTTGACCACCGCCCAGGCCATCAAGCCGCCAAACAGCACAATCGAGGCCAGATCGCCGTTGACCAAAAGATGCGCGACGGCCCAGATCTTGACCGCTGTCAGCATCGGATGGCGGATCTTTGTGCGTAAGACCCCGCGGGAATAGCCAAGATCAACCAAAAACACCGCGATCAGCATCAGCAGATTGTTGATATGGGTCAAAAACGCCGGGGGCGACCAGACCTCAACAAAATCGGCGGCCCGAAAGCCCTTCACCATCAGCACGATGGCCAAAAGGGCGGCGACGCTGACCACAATCTTGCCGGGCATATCGCCCAAAGCGGCGCGCGCGCCCGGCATCAGGCGTTTGAAAAGATGGGCTGCCACCCAAAGGGCAAGGCCAAGGATCATCAAGGTCATGGGAACACCTCTTGCGCTGGATGCCGCAAATTGCCGTTAAGCGGACAATTCCGCAATAGCCTCGGCGGCCGCGATGATCCGCTGGGCGGCCACGACGTGCAGTTTCTCAACGATCTTGCCATCGACGACGGCCACACCTTTACCGGCCTTTTCAGCCTCGTGATAGGCGGCGATATGGCGGCGGGCAAGGTCAAGTTCATCCGCCGAGGGGGCAAAGACTTCATTGGTCACGGCGATTTGGGCGGGGTGGATCAGGGTCTTGCCGTCAAAGCCCATGTCGCGGCCCTGATTGCATTCGGCGCGCAGCCCCTCATCATCCTTATAGGCGTTATAGACGCCATCAATCACGATGCGCCCATAGGCTTTGCCGGCCAGCAGGCACAAAGATATCGCGGTCAACAGCGGTTCGCGGTCGGGGCGGAAGCGCGCGCCGATATCCTTGGCCAGATCATTGGTGCCAACCACCAGCCCCGCCACACGCGGATGCGCCGCAATTCCCGGTGCGTTCCATGCCACAAGTGCGGTTTCCATCATCGCCCAAAGCGGGACCTTGGGCACAAGTGTTGCCACCGCCTCTACATGTTCGGCGCGCGATACTTTGGGGATCAAAAGCGCATCACAAGGCACATCGGCGAACGCCAGACAATCATCGCGCCCCCAAGCAGTATCAAGCGCGTTGACCCGCACAATCCGCGCCCGGCCGCCGAAGTCTGTCGTGCGCAGGGTCTGGGCCACAAGCGCGCGTGCGCGGGCCTTTTCTTCGGGCGCCACCGCATCTTCCAGATCGAAAATGATCGCATCTGCCGCCAGACCGCGCACTTTTTCCATCGCGCGCGCATTGGCGCCCGGAATGTACAAGACAGAACGGTAGGGCCGTGGTCGGGCGGTCGCGGCTTGGGTCATGATGCACCTCGTAATCTTGCACCGTTACAGACCATAGGACCGGCACTTTCGGCAAGCCAAAAATGCCGCAGTGCAGAAATGAGCGCCGGAAGGCCCGCGCCGCGCGTTAACTATATTTTCCCAATAAAGGCGCAAGATTCGCCTGAAGATTGATCACCGGGACAAGACAGCGGGCCTTGATGCGCCCTTGGCCCTTCAACCCGCATAGGGGGGATTTGCAATGACGAAACAGACGCTTTTCGCATTATCGCTGGGGTTTGGCGGGCTGATCATGGCCACCCAACACGCTTATGGCCAGACCTCGCAGCGCTGTGCTGCGCGCGACGCCGTCCTGGCGCGGCTGGCGGAAACCTACGGCGAAACCCGGCGCAGCCTTGGCGTGGCGGCCAATAGCGCCGTGGTTGAGGTGTTTGCCTCGGATCAGACCGGCACCTGGACGATTACGGTCACCGCGCCCAACGGCATCACCTGTCTGGTCGCCTCTGGTGACAGTTTCGAGACGATGGTGGAATTGCCGGTGGTTCTGGGCAGCCCGGCCTGAGTTAACCCGCCCGAGTCAAAAGGCAAAACCCGGTGCCGGGGTTCACCGCCAGAGCCCATCCCCGATCAGCTTGAGGGAAACCAAAAGCAGCGCCCAGGTCACCAGTTTGAAAAACAGCGCTTGCGGCAGCACCCGCACCAGACGCACGCCCGCATAGACCGCAAGGCCCGCGGGCAAGGTCAGCAGGGCCGCGACTTTCAGGTTATCGGCGGAAAACTGGCCCAGCGCCCAATAGGGCAGCAGCTTGACCGCATTCACATAGGCGAAGGTAACGGTGGTGGTGCCCGCGTAAACCACCTTGGGCAAGCGCAGGGGCAGCACGAATATCTGGTAAGGCGCTGTGCCCGCATGGCTTACAAAACTGGTAAATCCCATGATCATGCCCCAAAATCCGCCCGCCGCAACCCGCACCGGGCGCGCCGGGGTAGTTTGGGTGTTTTGCAACAATAGCCGCACAGCATAGCTAAAGCCGATCAGCCCGATCAGGCCGGTCACCAGTGCCTCGGGCACCAGCCGCGCGGTGGCCCAGCCAAGGCCGACGCCAAGGGTTGCCGCCGGGGCCAGGATCATCAGCACCCGCCGATCAAAATCGCGCCGGTAGGCCATCAACCCCAGCATGTCCGACAGCACATAGACCGGCAACAGCAACCCCGCCGCCGTCAGCGGGGCAATCGCCAGCGCCAGAACCGGCACCGCCAGATCCCCGATCACCGGCAAGCCGCCCTTCGCCAGCCCGACGCATATTGCCGCCAAGATCGCCACCAGCCAAAAAAGCGGGTCATGCATTCTTTACTCTCCCCCGCTAAAGTCCGGCCCTGCAACCGGCTTAAAGCAACTGGCGTGGGCAAGAAAGCACCAGATGCCGCAATGCA
>JBAUHP010000528.1:0-4094 GCA_049680345.1 Albidovulum sp.
GCCGCATCCGTATGGGCACCGCCGTTACGGTGCTTTCCTCGGATGATCCGATCCGGGTGTTTCAGCGGTTCTCAACCCTCAGCGCCTTGTCGAACGGCCGGGCCGAGGTGATTTTGGGGCGCGGGTCGTTCACCGAAAGCTTTCCGCTGTTCGGGTTGGATCTTGCCGATTACGGGCTGCTGTTCAGTGAAAAGCTTGACCTTTTCACCAAGCTGTTGCGCGAAAACGAAATCTCTTGGTCGGGCAAGACCCGCGCGCCCTTGAAGCGCCAGCGGATTTACCCGCCGCTTGACGGTACAAAGCTTAAAGCCTGGATCGGGGTCGGCGGCACGCCGGAATCTGTTATGCGCGCCGTGCATTACGATTTGCCGATGATGCTGGCAATCATCGGCGGCGCGCCGTCGCGCTTTCGCCCCTTCGTCGATCTTTACCGAAGCTCTTACGAACAGATCGGCTCCAAACCGCAACCCATCGGCGTTCATTCCCCCGGCTATATCGCGACAAGCGACGCGCAAGCGCGCGAGGAGCTTTGGCCGCATTACCAAGCCCTGCATGACCGGATCGGCCGCGAAAGGGGCTGGCCGCCAACCAGCCGCGACAGTTTTGAACGCGAGGCCGATCACGGATCGCTTTATGTGGGTGCGCCCGAAACCGTGGCCCGCAAGATCACCGCAACCGTCAAAGCCCTTGGGCTGGATCGGTTTGAAATGAAATATTCGATGGGCCCCTTGCCGCATGACAAGCTGATCCGCTCGATCGAGCTTTACGGAAGTAAGGTCGCCCCATTGGTGCGCGATATGCTGGGCTGACACGCAAAAGTGCCACGGGGTCAGGCCCCCCAGCCCGCACTTTGCATTTCGCGCAATCGGCTTGCGGTACGTTCAAACTCAAACGATCCGGCACCTTCGATGTAAAGCCGTTCCGGTTCATCTGCCGCCGACGCGATCAGCCGCACCTTTGCCTCGTAAAGCGCGTCGATCAGGGTGACGAAACGCTTGGCCTCATTATAGTTTTCAGACGACAGATGCGGGACGTCCTCTAAGATCAGTACCCGGACCGCCTCGGCGATGGCCAGATAATCCGCCGGGCCAAGCGGCTTGCCGCACAGATCCCAAAAGCTGGCGCGCGCCACCCCCGAGCGGTGATCGGGCAGTTCCACCAGGCGGCCTTTGACCATCAGTTGCAATGGCCCGTCGCCACCGCCGCCGCTAAGCTCTTGCCAGATCCGGCTGATTTCAAGCTTGGCCTTATGGCCTGCGGGGGTGAAATAAACCTGCGCGCCCGCTAAACGGTGCTGTCGGTAATCGGTTTCGCTTTCCAACTCGCGCACAACCATTCTGGTTTTCAAAAGCTCGATGAACGGCAAGAACAAGGGGCGGTTCAGCCCGTCTTTGTACAGATCATCCGGCACCCGGTTGGAGGTGGCCACCACCGTCACCCCGCGATCAAACAGCATCTCGAACAAGCGCCCGACAATCATCGCATCGGCGATATCGGTGATCTGCATCTCATCAAAACACAAAAGCCTGATCTTGCTCGCAACCTCCTCGGCCACCGGGCGGATGGCATCATCGACACCGGTTTTGCGGGCTTCGTGCAGCGCCGCCTGAATTTCTTGCATGAAGGCATGAAAATGCACCCGGCGCTTTTCGCCAATTTCGGTATGGGTGTGAAAAAAATCCATCAACATGGATTTTCCGCGCCCGACACCGCCCCAAAGATAGACGCCCGGCACAGGCTCCGGCGGTTTGCCGAAAAGCCCGCCAAGCAGCCCCTTTTTGCGGCCATTGCCCGCCTCCAGTGCCGCGCGGACCCTTTGCAATTCAGGCAAGGCGGCGCGTTGGCCCAGATCGGCGCGCAAAGCACCGGTCTCGGCCATCCGATCATAGATCTCGGTCAGGGTTTGGGCGGACAAATCATTCATCAATTCGGGATAACGCGGCATTGCCGGGCTGTCACCCCGGACAGGCCAATAACCGACCTGAATTGTTGCCATCACAATTCTCAAATTGACCCCACCCGGGCAGGCCGTCACTGTTGCCCATCGGATAGGAGCCCCCATGCAGACCCGCGCCGCGCTTTTCACCCCGGTTTTGATCGCTGGCTGCGTCATCATCATGATCGGCTTTTCAATCCGGGCAAGTTTTGGGGTTTTCCAGATCCCCATCGCCGCAGAATTCGGATGGCTGCGGTCGGATTTTTCGCTGGCGATTGCCATTCAAAACCTTGCTTGGGGCTTTGGCCAGCCGATTTTCGGGGCCTTGGCCGAAAAATTCGGTGACCGGCGGGCGATTATCGCGGGTGCTCTTTGTTATGCAGCCGGGCTGGTGCTTTCGTCTTTCGCCGTCACCCCGGGGCAGCATCAGTTTTACGAGATTTTGGTGGGCTTTGGCGTGGCAGGCACCGGATTTGGCGTCATTTTGGCGGTGGTGGGGCGGGCGTCGCACCCTGACAACCGGTCACTGGCCTTGGGGATTGCGACAGCGGCGGGGTCTGCGGGGCAGGTCTTTGGCGCACCACTGGCCGAGGTTTTGTTGAACTACTACGATTGGCAATCGGTGTTCTTGATCTTTGCCGCCTTGATCCTTTCGGCGCTTTTCGTCTTGCCGATGATGCGCGCGCCAATAACCGCCGGCCGGGCCGAGCTTGAAGAAAGCCTTGGCACCGTCTTGCGGCGCGCCATGCGCGACCCATCCTTCACCTTGATCTTCTTGGGCTTCTTTTCTTGCGGCTATCAGCTTGCCTTTATCACCGCGCATTTCCCCGCCTTGGTGACCGAGATGTGCGGCGCCATCAACCCCGGCGGCCCGCTCGCGGCATTGGGCATCACCTCAACCTCGCGCCTTGGCGCGGTGGCAATATCGCTGATCGGGCTGGCCAATATTGTGGGCACGATCACCGCAGGCTGGCTGGGGCGGTATTATTCGAAAAAATACCTGCTGGCCGCGATCTATACCGGGCGCACGATCATTGCGGCGCTTTTCATCATGATGCCGATCACGCCTATGTCGGTGATTGTCTTTTCCGTCGCCATGGGGGCTTTGTGGCTGGCCACAGTGCCGCTGACCTCGGGCCTTGTCGCGCATATATATGGGCTGAAATACATGGGCACGCTTTACGGGATCGTGTTCTTTTCCCATCAGATGGGGTCATTCCTGGGCGTCTGGCTGGGCGGGCGGATGTATGATGCCTATGGCAGCTACACGGCGGTGTGGTGGATCGGCGTTGGCATCGGGGCGTTCTCGGCGATTGTGCATCTGCCGATCCGCGAAAGAGAAATGCGCGCGGTGCCCGTGGGGGCGTGACCCCCCCGGTTTTTAACTCCCGGCTGCGGCAAGGATGTAGCGCGCCGTCATCAGATCCAGATGCGCGCCGCCGCCGTTCTTGCACAAGGTGATCTCATCAGCGCTGCGGCGCGCGAAACTGCCACTTGGCAGGTCGTAGAAATCGCCCTGAATATCCGCCTCGGTGATCGCCCCTTCGGCCAGCGGCACCATCAACTCACCAATATGGTGCAAGGTCGTGGCGCGGGCATCGACAAAGACCCGCGCCCGGCGAAAGCAATCGCTGTCGGCTTCGCGCATATCGGCGCGGTACGCACCGATCAGGTCAAGATGGGTTCCGGGTTGCAGCCATTTGCCCTGGATCAGCGGCGCCGTGGCCATTGTTGTGGTCACCATCACATCGGCGCGGCGCACGGCCTGTTCCAGATCCGCGGCAGGTGTCGCACCCGTGGCATCGGCAAAGGCGCGGGCCGCATCGGGGTTGCGGGCCCAGATGTGAAACTGCGCCTTGGGGAAGGCGGCACCGTAAGCCTCAACCATGGAACGGGCCACGGCACCGGCACCGATGATCAAGAAATGCTCGGCATCCGGGCGCGCCAGACGGCGCGCGGCCAGCAACGAATCCCCGGCGGTTTTCCATTTGGTCACGGTGGCAAAATCAACCAATGCCTCCAGCGTACCGTCAACATCCGCGAAAAGGTTGACCGCGCCGTGGATGGACGGCCGCCCAAGGCTTTGATTGCCCGGAAAGATGGTGGCCGCCTTCACGGCCAGCCCCATGCCGTCAATCCACGCCGACCGGGTCAGCAA
>JBAUHP010000529.1:0-1594 GCA_049680345.1 Albidovulum sp.
TATGAATACGTCGTTGCCTGCCCCGCCGGTCAGGACGTCGCCGCCCAGGCCGCCGTCAATACTGTCTTTGCCATCGCCGCCAAAGATCAGGTCGCTGCCATCGCCGCCGTCGATGCTGTCATTGCCCGCACCCGCGTCGATGCTGTCAGCCCCCGCGCCGCCATCAATGGTGTCATGGGACAGCACGCCACCGGTATCGGTGATCGTGTCGTTGCCATCGCCGCCCAGCAGCAGGTCACCATCGCTGCCGCCGTCGATGCTGTCATCGCCCAGGCCGCCATCGATCGTGTCGATGCCCGAATTGCCAAGCAATGTGTCATGCGAGCCGGTGCCGCCGGTGTCGGTGATCAGGTCGTTGTCCCAGCCGCCATCGATGTAGTCAGAGCTGGTGCCGCCGGTGATCACGTCATCGCCGGCATTGCCAAAGACGGTGTCAAAATTCGCGCCCGAGTTGATCGTATCGGCACCGTCACCGCCGTAGATCAAATCGTCGCCCTGGCCGCCGTCAATACTGTCATTGCCCGCGCCGCCGTCGATCGTGTCATGCGAGCCGGTGCCGCCGGTGTCGACAATCGTGTCGTTGCCGTCGCCGCCAAAGATGACGTCGCTGTCGGTGCCGCCGTCGATGCTGTCATTGCCCACGCCGCCGTCGATCGTGTCTTTACCCGCGCCGCCGTCGATACTGTCGTCGCCGGTACCGGCGCCGATCCCGAAGGCGTGGGATTCTTCGAATGGAATTGGATTGGACCCGAACTCGCCACCGCTGATGGACATGTTCAGATCTTGGGTTTCCGCTCCCACCTGATCCTTGGCGTAGAGGATGGTGACGTCATGCGTCCCTGCCGTCAGAGCGATCGAGCCACTGGCCGTATTCGCACCAAGAGATTCCGACAAGAACACCTGCTGACCATCGATGTAGAGCGCCGCAGAGTTGTAAAAGCTCGCATCAAAACTGTAGGTGCCGCCTTCGACCTCGATCTGGGTCGAATAGACCATCGCGTGCCCAGAAGTGTCGCCATACCCGATACCGGTCGGCGAGGATTGCGCCTGCACCTCGGGGTCAAGGGAATCGGTGGTCGTGGTGCCAAGGGGATTAACCTGAAAAGTCGCGCCGCTTGGGGCAGTATCACCAGACGATACATCGATACTGCCGTCCGTCAGATCGAAATAGGTGTCAAGCGTGGTGGCTTCGGTGTTGTCGGTGAGCCCGTTGATATCGATGAACTGGACCGTGAAAACTGGCGATGCCAGAAAGTCGTCTCCGCTGATGCTGTCAGCACCATCGCCACCTTGAATAGTATCGTTGCCGTCGCCGCCAAGGATTGTGTCATCGCCGGCATTTGCGACGACACTATCGTCACCTGCACCCGCGTCGATGCTGTCGTTGTTCGAGCCGTCGGAATGATCGTTCGCATCGACCATGTCACCATCGGGATCGCCCTGATAGCTGCCGTCGATCGTATCGGCGCCCGCCGTGCCCTCGACCACGTAATCCGGCGAGGGGATGCCCATGGCGTTGAGCGCCGCAGGATCGCTGAAGACCGATGGCAGGACATTTTGGAACGTGACGCTTTCGCCGTTCGGGAAGGTCAGG
>JBAUHP010000530.1:0-2177 GCA_049680345.1 Albidovulum sp.
AACGTCGATCTGGCGCGGGAAAATCGCGTTTGCGATTGCATCGATGTTCAGCGGCACCCAAGCGCTTGCCAGAATGGAGCAAGCGATCAGCGGCCCATCAATCGCCCAGCCAAGTTTGCCGCGCGCACGTCCTTGGCCAAAAACCGGGTAAATCAAAAAGCAAAGGACCAGAATGAAGCCCAGGTGGATGGGCCGTTGGAAGAACAATCCAAGTGGCCTGATGCCTGCCGCGTAAAGCTGAAACAAAGAAAGTGCTATGCCGACGATGGCGATTACGCGTAACAAGTTGCGCGGTGTCGAAGGCGTCGGTTGTGGCATGGGCGGGCGTTGTGAAAGCGCGGCTGTCATCTGTTCATTCTCCGGCTAAGGCGATGCGGACGCGGGCGCGTGCCGCAACCTTTGAGAGCGAAACCTGGGTTCCATTAATACTTATCCTGTGGTTGACCCAGCCTGCTCCGGGCCGCAAGATATAGGCATTGCCTGGCACGGCCTCGTTTATGTCTTGGATGAAGTAGCCACCCATGCCGTCCGATATCTGCACCCCGCGCCCCGGAATATGATCAAGCCCTGCGGCGAAATCGGGAAGATGCGCGCGGACCAGAACCATGCGGCCTTCTTGATTTTCATAACAGTCCGCGACTTCAAAGCCTTGCACGGAATGATGCCAAAGGATGCACCAGCCTGACCCTTCAGGGACATCAAATCTGGCAAGTGTTTCACCTGTATCAACGCGCGTCGCGGTCAATGTGGCAGCAGGTACTTGTGTTGCGATGATTGAAAGAAGGAGGGCGAAAAGCCCTCCCTCCAAGAGGCGTTTCACGGGCGCAATGCGTCCGGGACTGTCGCCCCGGTTTCTTCAAAGTAACGGATTGCCCCCGGGTGCAACGGGATCGGCGAGGCGGTCAATGCCAGCTCCACGGTGGTTTCATTTGCGGCCGGATGCACCGCCTGCAGCTCCGCAATGTTTTCATACATCGCGCTGGTAATCGCGTAGACCAGATCATCGGGCATGTCCGAAGACACGACCAAGACGTTTGGCACACCGATGACCGTCACGTCATCATCGACGCCAGCATATGTGCCACCCGCAAGAGTTGTTGTGGCGAATACGGGGTTGGCAGCGTCAGCGGCAGCAAGCTGATCTTCGGTCAACGCGATCACGACGATCTTGTTGGTGGTTGCAAGGTTGAGAATCGAGGATGTCGGCGCACCGACGGACCAAAAGCCAGCATCGATATCACCGTTTGCAAGCGCATCTGCAGTCTCGTTGAAATTCAGGCGCTGTTCTTCGATGTCATCATAGGTGATGCCGTTCGCGGTCAGGATTTGTTCTGCGTTAACCTCGGTGCCCGAACCCGGCGCGCCAATGGAAATGCGTTTGCCGACCATGTCTTGCAACGAGGTGATGCCGCTGCTTTCGAGCGCCACAATCTGCACCATATTCGCATATGCCACGCCCATTGAACGCAACATTGGCAATTGCTGGCCTTCAAAGCGACCGGTGCCGGTGTAGGCTTGCTGTACGGTATCTGCCAGCCCGAGGGCCACGTCAGCGTCACCGGTGGCGATCAGACCCATATTTTCAACGGATGCGCCTGTGACTTCGGCGGTCGCAGCATAGCCCTCTACATGGTTATTGATGATCTCTGCCAAGCCGCCGCCGATTGGATAATAGACGCCCCCGGTTCCGCCTGTTGCAACCGATAGCTGCTCTTGCGCGGATGCGGGTACTGCTGCCAGTACCAGCGTTGCGGCCGCAAGTGTATTCAGAAACTTCATTGCGTAGTCCTCCCTAGGTTCAGTATTTGCAAGAACCAGCTTATTGAGATCAAAGCGACATTCCAAGGCGTTTGAAATTCATTGGAAAACAGCGACTTAACGCTGAGGTTTGACCCTTGGTGCCGACTGGCAGGGGCCGGTATCAAGCGGCGGCCCGCTGCGCACCGCATCCTCAGACGCGCAAATTGTATGACGCTTTGTTTGATCGCAGCGCGCTGGAGTGCATTTGTCGAACGGCCGCTTCGGGCCGGTTTCGGCATCCCTAAGGTGTGGTGATTGGCGGCGGCTTGCGACGCTTGCCTGACAGTGCATTTCCGGCAATCGCCGCAAGCAGTACAGCACCGCCGATCAGCGTATTGAAGCTTGCCGTTTCGCCAAGGAAAAGCCAGACCCACAGC
>JBAUHP010000531.1:0-6235 GCA_049680345.1 Albidovulum sp.
CCACGCCCACACCGGGGCGGGGGGGCGAACAGGCCGTGATGTGCTTGCAGCCTGCGACCTTGGCCGTGGTCACGGTCATGATGGCGCTGGCGATATGGCTGTAGCGCCCGCCGGGCACATAACAGCCGGCCGCGTCAACCGGGATCGACTTTTGCCCGGCGATCAGGCCCGGCACGATCTCGACCTCGACATCGCTTACCGTGGTTTTTTGCGCTTCGGCAAAACGACGCACATTGTCGTGGGCAAACTGGATATCTTTCTTGAGCTGGTCAGGAACCAAGGCGCTGGCGGCTTCGATCTCGGCTGCCGTCAGAATGATATTGCCGTCGTATTTGTCAAGCTTGAGCGCATAGTCTTTTGCGGCATCATCGCCACCCGCTTCGATCGCCGTCAGCATGTCGCGCACGATCTCATGTACATCTGTCGCGTCGGAGGTTGAGGTCAGGGTAGCTTTTTTTAGATATTCTCGCGCCATTTGGAGGTCCTATTTATAGATGTCAGGCAAAAAGGTTGTGGAAATTGCGGGGATGAAGGCGATCATTACGACAACGATCAGCATGAAGAAAACAAAAGGTACCGCGCGCCACGCAATCTTGAGGATGGATTCGCCGGTTATGCCGGCAACCACGAACAGGTTCAGCCCCAGTGGCGGTGTGATAAAGCCAACCCCCAAAGCAGAGATCATCATGATGCAAAACTGAATCTCATTCATCCCGATGCTGTCTGCCAGCGGCTTGAGGATCGGGGCGAGGATCACGATGTTCGGTGTGGTTTCCATAACGCAGCCCGCCGCGATCAAGATGCCGATCATCAGCAAGATCAACAGTGCGGGGTCATCGGTAAGTTGGGTGATCGAATAGACGAAGCCTTGCGGGACACCCATGATGGCCAGTGCTTGCGCCAGAGGAAGCGAAAAGGCGATGATGGGCAAGATGATGCCGTTGACTTTGGCCGAACTGATCAGCATCGCCGGGAAATCCGACAGCTTGAGCGTGCCAAGGATGAAGCCGATGATGATGGTCACGATTACCGCCGTCGCACCGGCCTCGGTTGGGGTCATGCGGCCCGAAAAGATACCGTAAAAGATGATTCCGGGAACGATGAACGCATACCAGCCAGACGACAGCGCCTTGACCAGATTGCCGGACCAATCAGCGAAAGACAGATTGCCGCCGCCCTCATATCCGTAGATGCGGTTGACCACGATGTTGGTGACAAGGATGGATATAAGGATCGCAACGCCGGGGATAAGTGCGGCCAAGAATAGTGTTGATGCCGAGATGCCCAGAACCAGACCGATGATGATATAGGCAATGGAAGGCGGGATCAAAATGCCGGTACAGGCCCCCGCCGCAACCAATGCGCAAGCATAGGGCCGCGGATAGCCGCTTTCGACCAGCCGGGCGATTGTCATGCGCCCAACCGCCGCCGCCCCCGCCGCATCAGACCCCGAGATGGCAGCGAACATGCCGCAAACCAGCACCGTGGCGGAGCCAAAGCCGCCCTTGGCAAAACAGGTGAGTGCTTCGGCCACGTCAAGGAACTTGCGCGAGAGGCCGGTGCGCACCAAGACATCACCAGTCAAGATAAACAGCGGTACAGCCGTCAGCGCAAAGGCGTCAATGCCCGAAAACAGGCTTTCGCCGACCAGCGCCAAAGGCAGATCGCCGGACATGTAAAGCAAGGTGATGGCCGATACGCCGATTGCCGCCCAGACCGGCACCGCAAGGGCGACCAGTACAACGAAGATGATCACCGGCAGATAGAAATCCCAGCCCAGTTCCACCGCTTGATTAAGGGTATTGAAAAGCATGCCCGATCCCTTCTCAATCAAACAATGTGTCACCTTCGAAGACGGGTGTGCCGTCACGAAGGCTGCGCAGATCGCGCGACAGGGATTGAATAAGGCGGACAATCATCAAGGTGAAACCGATGGGAACCGCGAGATAAAACCAGACCATAGACACCCGCAAACCATGGCTGACCGATCCGTATTTGAAAGACACCTGAACCGTCTCAAACGACCAGTAAAGCGCGCCCAAGGCGACCGCGATCATCACCAGATCGCCAAAGATGTACAAAAGCGCCTTGGCGCGTGGCCCAAGGTAATGCATCACCACGTCAATGCGGATATGGACCCGATCCTTGACCGCCGCCGCCGCACCGATCCAGGCAAGGTAGATGAAGGAATAGCGCACAATCTCTTCGCCCCAGATCGAGGAATAGGCAAAAATCTCGCGCCGCAAAACCTCAACCGCCATCGTCACAACCAGCAAGACGTAGAACACCAAAAGCGCCCATCGCTCGGCGTTTTTGTCCAAGATCCGCAAGAAATGCATGGCACACCTCATGTTAGGACGCGCGGCGCTGGGGCACGCATCGGGCTTTATCCGTGAAAGCTTGGCGAAAGGCGGTGGTTGGGCGGGTGCTATATCGCGCCCGCCCAGTTTTTCTTAGGCGTCGTGGACGTAGTAGCGCCCTTGGGTGCCTGCGGCTTCTTCGATCTTTGCGAAGGTATCCATTGACCCGGCAAGCTCGGTCTTGAAGCTGTCCCACTCAGGCAACTGGTAGCCGCCAACAGACTGCCATTCCGCCAGTTGATCTTCGGACAGCGAATGAAACTCCACCCCGGCCTTGCGCAGCTCGGCCATCGCGTAGTTACGTGCCGACGGAACTTTGGCAAGGTTTTGGTGCGCGGTGATAGCTGCGGCTTCCATGATGCCGTCTTGAACATCGGACGGCATGGAGGCGAACCATTCCAGATTACAAGAATAGACCTGGCTGTCTGGCACCGCTTGCGTGAAGGTTACATGGCTCAAGATATCTTTGAAGCCAAAGACAAATAGCGCGCCCACGGATGGATCCAGCGCATCGGCCACACCTTGCTTGATCGCCGAAGGTGTTTCACCCCATGCGACCGGCGTCGGGTTTGCGCCGACCATGCGGTAATATTGCTGCAACATAGCCGAACCCGGCACCCGGAACTTGACACCCGACAGATCACTTGGGGTAATGACAGCCCCTGCCCCGCCTTTGCGAACCGCAACAACACGCGGGTCAATATTCACATAAAAAAGCGGCTTGAAGCCAGCGGCCTCAACCTTCGGATCCACTTCGGCTTTCCAGGTGTCGGAATGGACAAGGTTGGTAAAGCGCTGGTTGGAGCCACACAGATAGGGCATGTTGATCAGGTCAACCACCGACGCGAATGGCGCGAAGTTTGCCAGCGAATGCTGTGCGGCCTGAATCGTACCGGATTGCACCTTTTGCACCAATTCGCCGCCCGCGCCCAACTGGCCGCCGGGGGCAAGCTTGACGTAAATCTTGCCGTTGGTTGCGTTTTGGATATTTTCTTTAAGGTCCAGCTGCATGATCGGATAGCTGCGCGTGGCGCCCAGCACATAGGCCGTCGCAATCGTCATGACATGCTCTGCGGCCTTCTCACGCTCATTCTCTTCGCTGGCCGTTTGGGCCGCCGCCTCGGAAGACCACAAAGTCCCCGCAGCGCCCGCGACCAATGCCGCTGTAAAGCCGCCGCTTCCGGCGAGCTTCAGAAAATTCCTGCGGGTTGCAAGGGACAGGTTCTCAGTTTCGTTTTTCAATGTAAGTCCTCCCATGGACGTCTTTGCCAAATCAATTGACGTCTTTGCCAAATCAATTTTTCTCGGCCGCTTCCTTCTTTAGAATCGCAACGACGAACAAAACCACAGCCGCCAATAAGGTCAAAAGCTCGCCAACATCGCTTAGAAAAACCGGGCCGCCAGCCGCGCCAAGGCTCAGGTTCAACCCGAATATCGCGAAGATTACGATTGCCCCTACAAGCGGCATGATGCGTCTCCTCCCAGTCGCAGTGTTGATTCCAGTGGACCCATGTAAGCCATTACATGTTCAAAATGCAAGCCGTTACATTTCTTTCGCCGCGCGCTTGAGCCGAAGGGCCAAATTGCCTATGACAGATGCTACGGCCAATTTGGGACATGTCATGAACACACCCCGCCCCACGCCGACGCTCGCCGATGTTGCGGCAAAGTCAGGCGTTTCAACCGCCACCGTATCACGGTGCCTGAACTTCCCGACACAAGTCGCGGCCTCGACGCGGGAAAAGGTGATGTCCGCGATCGATGCGCTTGGCTATTCGCCGAATTTCGGGGCGCGCGCCATGGCCGCCAACCGCACCAACACCATCGGCGCCATTATTCCGACAATGGAAAACGCCGTTTTTGCGCGCGGGCTGCAAGCCTTTCAAGAAGAGCTTCGATTGCATGGCTTCACGATGCTTGTGGCCAGCTCGTCCTACCGCCCCGATATGGAAGAGGAACAGATCAGGGCCCTCGTCGCACGCGGTGCCGACGCATTGCTTTTGATCGGCCATGCCCGCGACCCCGGCATCTACAAGTTCCTGGAGGCGCGGCAGGTTCCCGTGCTTGTCACCTGGGCGTTTGATCGGTCGATCGATAGAATGTCGGTCGGCTTTGATAACCGCATTGCAATGCGCGACATGGCCCGCGAGGTCTTGAAATTGGGGCACCGGCGTTTGGCCCTGATTTCCGCCCCGGTATCATTGAACGACCGTGCCCTTGCGCGGCTTGACGGCCTTCAAGACGCGATGCAGGAATTCGGACTGACGTTGGCCGATATGACCGTTGTGGAAATCCCCTACGGAATTGAGAATGGCGGCAATGTTTTTGAAACCTTGATGCGTGCCCCTGTAAGGCCCACTGTGGTTTTTTGCGGCAATGACGTGCTTGCCGCCGGCGCGCTGAGACGCGCCCATAGCATGAATATCAGCGTACCATGCGAGGTTTCGATCGTCGGATTTGACGATATCGAACTGGCGCAGGTGGTTTATCCGTCGCTGACAACCGTGCATGTACCGCACCGCGAAATGGGGCGCCGTGCCGCTTGCGTGCTTGTTGACATGGTTCACGGCAAAGGCCCGTTTGAACCGATTGAACTGCCGACCGAGATCAAGATGCGCGCCTCGCTTGGTGCGGTCAACGGACAGCCGGTTGATGCCGGAAAATGAATCAAAGCGTTTCGACTTTGACCTGAACCACCTGACGCTGGCCGAATGCCGACCATACCCGCGCGTTTATTCGGGTGCTTACGATTGCTTGGTTCGATCCGGCGCGATGGGATGACGTCGCGGCGGGCTCTATATGCGTTCGGGCAGCTTCATATCAGACAAGATATCCAGCCAGACTGCATCGGATTGTCGTGCTTGCGGCCCCGAAAGCCGCAGCATTCGGATCTCAAGCATTTGGGACGGCAGATGGTCATCCAGCCGCATCAACTGCCCCTGCGCCAGACTGTCGGCGACCGTCAGCTCGGGCAGCCATGCCACACCGATACCGCGCGTGGCATAGTGCAGGGCGGCCAAGGTCAAGGCGGTTTCTGCCTTGGTTGTATGGGTGATGCTTTCGCGCAGCTTGGGCGCGATATTGCGGTCAAAGACCTGCCCCAAGAAAACATCCGAAGGATAGGAAATCATCGGGAAGCTGTCGGATAACACAAGATCATGCAAGGCCGGGGCACAAACCGGTATCAACAGATCATGGCCTATGGTCACCGTTTCACATGCGCGTCGGTGCAGCGGCGCTTGCGCTTCGGGAAGTTCGTACATCACCGCAAAATCCACATCCCCCGCCAGCAACAGCATAAGGCATTCATCGCGGTTGCCTGACCGCACCCTGACGGATGCATGTTCGTCGGCTGTCAATGCGCGCACGATCCACGGCGAAACCGTGGTGGTGATTGCGTGCTGACACGCAAAGCTGAACGCGCCCTGGGTCTGGTTGGCGGCAGCCCTTAGCCCCAGCCGCAAACGGCGAAGTTGCGCGCCCGCATCGCGTAATTCCGGCTCTAATGCCCGAACGCCGGGCATCAAGGTAACCGGCTTGCGGCTCCGGTCAAACAAGGTGGCCCCGATCAGATCTTCGATAAGCTGAATGCGCCGGGTGAAGGCGGATTGCGTCAACAAACGCCGCTCGGCGGCCCGCACAAGCGACCCGGTCTCCAACACCGCCAAAATATCTTCAATCCATTCCAAACGCATGTTTGCAAGCTAACCTTGGGCGGCACAACTTGCAACTACCGCATGTTATCCGTGATATTTCGCATTGGATTTGCCCATTTCGATCATCTAAACATCACATAAAGCAAATTGAGGATAAATCATGCATCTTGCCCGCTTCCCCCGCCGTTTTCTTGCCCATCTTCCCACCCCGCTTGAGCG
>JBAUHP010000532.1:0-3663 GCA_049680345.1 Albidovulum sp.
GCCGCAAGGCCTGAGGTTTTGCAGGGCCACAGGCTTTTCGGGACGATTGACCGGCTGATTGTCGAACCGGGCCGGGTGCTGGCGGTTGATTTCAAATCCAATGCCGTGGTGCCGGATCGCGCGGAAGGGGTGCCCGAGGGGATCTTGCGGCAGATGGGGGCCTATGCGGCGATGCTGCAAGACATCTATCCGGACAAACAGATTGAAACCGCGATTGTCTGGACCCGTGATGCGGTGCTGATGCCGCTTCCTCTCAATATCGTGAGGGATGCCTTGATCAGATACACACTCCCTTGATTTTCCGGCCTTGACGATCCTTGGGGCGCAACCTAGGTTTATGGCCAACACCCATTCCCATATTTCCCGGAGACAGATCATGGCCACGATTGCCGTTACCGACGCCACCTTCGACGCCGAAGTGCGCAATTCACCGCTGCCCGTTGTTGTTGATTTCTGGGCGGAATGGTGCGGCCCGTGCAAGCAGATCGGCCCGGCGCTTGAAGAGCTTTCGGCGCATTACGACGGCAAGGTGAAGATTGTGAAGGTCAATGTTGACGACAATCCCAACCTTCCGGCGCAATTTGGCGTGCGCGGCATTCCGGCGCTGTTCTTGTTCAAAGGCGGTGAAGTTGTGTCAAACAAGACCGGTGCGGCGCCCAAGGCGGCACTGCAAAGCTGGATTGACGCGTCGATCTGACCTCGCGCAGATTGTTGACGAAAAGGGGCGCTTTGGCGCCTTTTTTCATGCCGCGCGCAGGGTGGGGTAAAGCCGCCGGGTGGTTTGCATAAGACCTTGCAGGCGCAAGACCTGCATCAGACTGCGCTGATCTTCGCGCGCCGGTATCCGCGACCAGTCTGACAGGCTTTGGGCGCCGTACAGAAAGCGGATCGACGGATCGGCGCGTTCATCAAGGCCATAGGCACGAAAAAACGCGGCGCGGTCGGGGCCTTGCAGGATCTGGCCATCGGGAATTTTCGGATGTTCGCCGTAAAGGGCGGCGTAATCGACCACGAACCGCGCGATATCATGGCCGATCGGGGCGGAGTGTTCTGGCTTGAAATCAATCGCGGCGGTGCTGGTGGCATCAATCAGCAGGTTGCGGGTGGTAAAATCGCCGTGCTGCCAGGCGTGGCGCACCGGTTTGCCGTCATAGGCAATGGCCGATGCCTCGATCGCGTCCGAGAGGCGCAAGAAGGTTGCGGGTTCGGCCACCCGGATGTGCCCTGCGTCGATGGCGCTGCGTTGTCTGCGCAGGTGGTTCACCACGAAGCGGGTCTGGTAAGGTCGCTGGGCAAGCGGAAGCGCGCGGTGGAAAGCGCCAAGCCAGCGCCCGCCGGCGGCCAAAACCTCGCGCCGGTCAAGACGGCTGCGGGCTTCTTCGATCAGATGGGCGGCCTGATCGCCGGGGTGGCGTTCCATCAAGACAAGGTTTTGGTGCGGAAGATGGGCGAGGATTTCGGGCACCTTCAGATCAAGCATATTGCCGGTCATCCGCAGGCGGGCCTTGGACTGGGCGGTAAGGGAATCGGTGAAATGGCGGTTTTCGGCGCCATTCCTTGTGTATTCGTGTTTGATAATCAGGGGTTTACCGCCCACCTCAAGCGCCAGAATGACGCGCGCTGCATCCTTGGCGGGCCGGATCAGCAAAGGCTGCACCTCGGGCGTATCACCTGCCAGACCAGCCGCCTTGGCCAGCATCGGCCAAAGCGCCATCGTGGTGTTGATCAGTCTTGTCTGTTCCAAAGCAGGTCCAAGCGGTTAGTTGCCGCCAAACTGCCCGATTTGAACCGGGTCGAAAAGCCCCGGCTTGCCGTGGCCGGTCTGGGCCGCCATATATCGGACAGGTATTTTGGAGAAGAGCCAATGGCAGAAGACAAATTCCCCGGCTGGCACGGCACAACAATTCTGGCCGTGCGGCGTGGCGGCAAGGTGGTTGTGGCCGGTGACGGGCAAGTAAGTCTGGGCCAAACGGTGATCAAGGGCACGGCGCGCAAGGTGCGGCGGCTGTCGCCCGGCGGCCATGATGTGGTGGCAGGCTTTGCCGGATCAACAGCGGATGCGTTTACGTTGCTGGAGCGGCTTGAAAAAAAGCTGGAGGCGGCCCCGGGGCAGTTGCAGCGCGCTTCGGTCGAATTGGCGAAAGACTGGCGGATGGACAAATATCTGCGCAATCTTGAGGCGATGCTGATCGTGACGGATGGCAAGGATCTGTTCGTGATCACCGGTGCAGGCGACGTGCTTGAGCCGGAACATGACGTGGCAGCCATAGGATCTGGCGGCAATTTCGCGCTTGCCGCGGCGCGTGGGTTGATGGCCAGCGATCTGGACGCCGAGGATGTCGCCCGCAAGGCGATGGCGATTGCCGCAGATATCTGTGTTTATACCAACGGTAATCTTACAGTGGAGACGCTTGGTGGGTGACGAGTCAAAAGAGATCGGTCAGGCCGATCTGCGTGCCGCTGTTGCGGCCGGTTTGTTGAGTGAAGCGCAAGCGGCAGGTGTGGCCGCAATCGCGCATGACCGCGCGGGGAAACGCGCCAGCATGCCCGCCGAGGATGAACCGTTTGAATTCTTCAAAGGGTTTTCCGAGATTTTCGTATCGGTCGGCCTGCTGATCTTGCTGGCGGGTATTTCGCTTTTGCTCAGCTGGCTTGGCGGGGTCACCATGTTGATCGCCTTGCCTGCTATTTCTGCCGCGATCTGCTGGTGGTGGGCGAATTACTTCACACTTGATCGAAGGATGAACCTGCCGTCGATGGTCTTGGCGGCGGCTTTCGGTGGCGGGGTCTATGTTTCGGCCTTTACGATGCTGGTGCAAGGCAGTTTGCCGGACCGTGGCACGGTTATCTTGTCGGCGCTGGTCGCCATGGCGGGCATGGGGCTTTGGTATCGCCGCTTTCGTCTGCCGTTCTCGATGTTCATTTTGGGATTGTTCGGGCTGACCGCTATTTATGCGCTGACGGCCTCACTCGAGGCGGTTGCGGGGATGCGTTCGGGTATGGGCGGGGTGTTTTTCGATTTGCTTAACAGCCCACAGTTTTCGCTGGCCACGCTGATTTTCGGTATTTTCGCGTTTGTGGGCGGTATGTGGTTTGATATTCGCGATCCTTACCGGCTGGGGCGGCATGCAGCGACGGCGTTTTGGCTGCACCTGTTGGCGGCCCCGGCCTTGGTTAATACCGTGGCGATGACGCTTTACAATATCGGCGGCAATGCCGGAATGACGGCCACTGCGGCGGCGCTGGCGCTGATTGCGGTGCTGGCGCTGGTGATCGACCGCCGGTCGTTCCTGACCGCCGGGATCGTCTATATCGCCTTGGTGATTTCATGGGTGGTGCGCGGTGATGCGGGGGCCAGTATCGGCCATTGGGCGCTGATCTTGCTGATCCTTGGGGCTTTTGTCACTGCACTTGGCACTTGGTGGGTGCCTTTGCGCAGCCGGTTGATGCGCGCGTTGCCGGATTTTCCCGGCAAAGACCGGTTGCCGCCCTACGGCGCATCGGATCCGGCCTGACGGGGCGCTTGTGTTTCGCGACGGGGTGACTAGGTTCTGTTGGCCCGCATTTCTATAGGACTTTGTGATGACCAATCTGACCCCACGTGAAATCGTCTCTGAACTTGATCGGTTCATCATCGGGCAAAACGATGCCAAACGGGCGGTG
>JBAUHP010000533.1:0-3176 GCA_049680345.1 Albidovulum sp.
AGAGATAGGCTTGCCGCTGAACGAATCCCGCGCCGCGCATGGCAGGCTGCGTGAGGCAGCAAGTCGTATGCGAGACCGCGATCGCGATGACAACCATGAGCTCTGAGCGCGACGTCTCCGGCCCAGAGCTGCCTTTCGCCAATCGGTCACGACGCGGCGGTCTCAGCCCGCTTTCCGGACATTCGCTGCGTGCGCAAAGTCGCGAGCTGCTCGAATTCACACTACGCGGACTTTGTTGTTGTTTATCCCAGATGCCCGAGTGTCGACTTGTGGGAAACCGTTCAACAAACGGTGGTTTTTGGAGTGGCTATATGTTGCTGAAATTGTGGCAGGTAATTCGTCGCGCGATTAGATATTAGTACTGCAAGATAAGCATGAAAATGCATGATCAAGATCAACGGAGGAAAATCCATGAACCGACGCCAACTCTTGTCAGGCTTATCAGCCGGAACAGCCAGCATGTTCTTACCTTGGCATGGTGCGCAAGCGGGCGGAGCTGCACTTCGAGGCTATCTGCGCACCAATTGGAGCCACGATCCCTACGCCTTCGGATCATACTCATATGTTGCCAAAGGCGCGCGGCAGAGTGATCGACGAACCCTTGGAGCGCCAATTGCCAACCGTGTGTATTTTGCAGGTGAGGCGGTACATCCGACCCATAACAGTACCGTTCATGCCGCGTATGAAAGTGGTGTGATGGTTGCGGAGGATGTTACTCAGAACACCTCAGGCCACGTGGCCGTTATTGGTGCAGGCGTTAGCGGCTTGGCAGCGGCCCAAGCGCTTTCTCAGAACGGCAGGCTCGTAACGGTTTTTGAAGCAAGGGACCGCATCGGCGGACGCATCTGGACAAGTGATGATTTGGGAGCGCCACTTGATCTCGGCGCAAGTTGGATTCACGGAACGCGCCGCAATCCAATAACTGCCCTTGCACGCAATGCGAATGCAACAACGGTTGCCACGGATGAATCCTATATTGCGCGCGGCTCTGATGGGCGTGTCATTGATGATGAAGACGCACCAGATTGGCTCGAAAACGTAACAACGATCCAACATAATGCGGGGGCCGATAGCTCTGAAATCAACCTTCGAGCCTACAATGCGCAACCTGAGTATGGCGGCGAGCACGTCATTTTTCCTGACGGCTACGACAGCATTATTCCGGCCCTCCGAGAAAGTTACGACGTGCGCACATCAGAAACTGTGAGTGCCATTGCGCATAACGAGGATGGTGTCATCGTGACGTCAAACGGTGCGGATGCACATTTTGATACGGTGATTGTGACCTTGCCCCTCGGTGTCCTTAAGCGAAATACAGTCGCCTTCACGCCGCCGCTACCATCAGATAAACAAGCGGCCATCGCGCAGCTGGGGATGGGCACGCTCGACAAACTTTACTTGCTGTACGACCAACCGTTCTGGGACGAAGATATTACTTGGATTGCTACCCCTGAAACTGGGCTTCCACGCGGCAATTTCAATCAATGGCTCAACCTATCAAAACACTTAGGGCACCCGATTATCATGGCGTTCAATGGGGGTCCGCCCGCACTCCAGTTGTCTGAGCTGTCAGATGAAGAGATCGTGCGCCAAGCACAACACGTTTTGCATAGTGCATATTTCTGATCACGGTATTTGTGTCGCAATATTGAAGAAACCCTCCTTTTGGCACAGGCAAGAACCACGCCAATCTACGCTGCCAAAAGAACCCCGTTCAAAATCCATGTTGTTGTTGAAGATTTTTGGCAACTTTCAAGACAACGGACATTCGAGCAATCCGCAGCATTCGTCACTTCGGGCTCACTGCCGCCATTAGATCGGTCGCAGCATTTTCGCATCAGGGGCGCACCTTCACCGACATGGACGGCCCACTGCGGACCTTCGTGCATCCCGCAGCGGTCGGCAGGACTGAGCCCTCTTTCCCGATTTTCGGCGTCGCGGCGAATGTCTGCTGTTGCCATGATGGCAAAAGCATTCAACAACCGCGTGGGTTTTGAGCGGGGTTTGTGGAAACGCGATACGAGGCGTTTTGCTCGCCTTCCAAAAACGGCCGTTTTGGAGAGGCTCTAAGGTCCGGTGTGCGGACGTAGCAGTAATCTGAGATTTCGTGTTTACCCGATACGCGCGGCCAGACAATTTAATGGAAGATTAAAGCTCCACGGTTTGTCTTCAAGCACAGACAGCGCTTCACTTTCAATCTCGTCAAGTGCTTCGCCATGTCCATCCATACGCGCTTTCTGGTGAGCAGACCAAGAACGGACGAATGCTGCGATTTGCTGAGGCCGCCACTGTAGTTCGCAAGCGAAAGTCGGTGTTGGAAGAACGGAAAATGGCATGCCCAATTCATCGCTGGAGTAGCCACGCCAACTCAGCCGATTCCCCTCAGACCAATAGGGTTCAAGTATCTTGTTGATAGGAGCAAGCAGCACGGTTTCGACGTCACTATGGGTCTCGGCTGCATGGTAGGTCCAAGCGCAAAAGACTGCGCCATCGCGTGCTACACGTCTGACTTCAGGCCAAAACTGAGCGTGATCGAACCAGTGCAATGCAGTCGCCACACAAATCGCATCGACAGATTCATCCGCAAGGCTGGATTTATGAGCAGGAGCGGCCACAAAATCAATGTTTGAGTGTGTGGCCGCTTGATCCAGTTGGGCCGCGTCGATGTCAGAAGCGTGGACGTGCGAAAATTGCTCGACAAGTTTATGAGCTGCCTGACCGGAACCACAACCCACGTCCCAAGCCAATTCCCTCGCGGGTGCATGATCGGCGATCCATTCGAATAGTTCGTTTGGATAAGTGGGGCGAGCTGAAGAGTATACCTGAGCTTGCAATCCAAATATGGTGGCATTTTCCATAGTCAAAGTATGTACTCGACTCTACTTGCGATGTCACTAACCACCCTTTGTTGCACGGTTTAGAAAGCGGCCGTTGACGCAGGCGCGACGAACGGCAGCAAAGTCCCGCACCTTTCCAGTTGATGCGGCGTGCAGCGAAAGGCAGTTCATCCTAGACCCGTCGTTCATGGTTCACGCGGCGAAGGTTCCAGAAGAGCCCGGAGCGTGAATTCGATTTTTGTGCCGCATGCGCTCGCAGCGCGGAAATTGCTGCACTCGCGTAAATCCTTACGCCGCTGAGCGGCGGGAAAACCGGTCATTCATGCGCACCGCAGCGAG
>JBAUHP010000534.1:0-2913 GCA_049680345.1 Albidovulum sp.
AGCACGACAATCCGGTCAGCATCGGCAATGGTGGACAGACGGTGGGCAATTGTGATGACCGTGCGCCCCTGCCCCATCAGCTTGAGGCTATCTTGGATATCGCGCTCGGTCTGGGTATCAAGTGCCGATGTCGCTTCATCCAAAAGCAAGATCGGCGGGTTCTTCAAAAGCGTTCGCGCAATCCCGACGCGCTGTTTTTCGCCGCCCGACAGCTTCAACCCGCGCTCGCCTACCTTGGTCTCATATCCTTCGGGCAGTGACATGATGAAGTCATGGATCTTGGCCGCCTTGGCCGCCGCAATCAATTGTTCGCGCGGCGCATCGGGGTTGCCGTAAGCAATGTTGTAATAGACCGTATCATTGAAAAGCACGGTATCTTGCGGCACCACCCCGATCTGCTGGTGCAGGCTTTGCTGGGTGATGTCGCGCAGATCTTGCCCATCAATACGCAAGGCACCGCCGGTCACATCATAAAACCGGAACAAAAGCCGCCCGATGGTTGACTTGCCCGATCCCGAAGGCCCGACAATTGCCACGGTTTCCCCCGCCCCGACCGTCAGGCTGATGCCTTTGAGGATCGGGCGGGCGGCCTCATACCCGAAGGAAAGATTGTCCAGCACCACTTCACCGCCCTTGACCGCCAGAGGTTTGGCCCCCGGCTTGTCGGTGATTTCTGCGGGTTGACCCAAAAGATCAAACATCTGCCCCATATCGACCAATGCCTGACGAATTTCGCGGTAGACCGTGCCCAAAAAGTTCAACGGCAAGGTGATCTGGATCATATAGGCGTTGACCATAACGAAATCGCCCACGGTCAGTGCGCCCGACTGCACGCCCATTGCCGCCATCGCCATGACAATCACCAGACCGCAGGTTATCAGCAATGACTGCCCGAAGTTCAGGAAGGAAAGCGACAGGCCGGTTTTGACGGCTGCAGCCTCATACCCTTCCATCGCCGCGTCATAACGCTGCGCTTCGCGGGCCTCGGCGCCAAAGTATTTCACCGTCTCAAAGTTCAACAGACTGTCGATGGCCTTTTGATTGGCATCGGTGTCTTGTTCATTCATCTGGCGGCGAATTTTCACCCGAAATTCGGTGACCTTGAAGGTGAAGGTCACGTAAAGCCAGATGGTGACCATCACCACCGCCGCATAGCGCCAATCAAAGACCAGCGCGAAAATCACTGTCACCATCGACAGTTCCAATATCAGCGGGCCGACCGACAAAAGCATGAAGCGCAACAGAAAATCCACGCCCTTGACGCCGCGTTCGATTACTCGGCTCAGACCGCCGGTCTTGCGGGTGATGTGATAGCGCATGGACAGGCGGTGAATATGGGTGAAGGTTTCAAGCGCCAGTTTGCGCAGGGCGCGCTGGCCGACCCGCACGAAAACCGCATCGCGCAATTCATTGAAGGCCGTGGTGCCAAGCCGCGCCATGCCGTAAGCCACAACCAGACCGATTGCCCCCACCGCCAGAAGCCAGGCCTCCCCGCGGGCGTCATTGGCCAAGGAATCCACCGCCGCCTTATATAAAAACGGCGTCAGCACCGACACGACCTTGGCCAAGATAAGTGCGATCAGTGACAAGACCACGCGGCGCTTTACCCAGGTTTCGCCATCGGGCCACAGATAGGGCGCCACCCGCCGCATGGTTCTAAGCGCGCTTTTGCGTTCTGCACTGGTCTCTGCCGTTGTCATATTGCCCCGAATCCCCGGTCTTGCCTGATGCCGGTTGATCGCAGGCGCGCTTCCGGCTATCAAGAGCTATCAATTCAACGATTCACGAGTAGTTGAAACATGGAGAAGAGTCGAGTCCTCGACGCGTTGTCTGCCCTTGCCCATGAAAACCGGCTGGATCTGGTGCGATTGCTGATAAGCTCTGGCAATGGCGGGCTGGCACAAGGTGATATCGCGCGCCAGCTGGATATCTCGGCCTCGCGGCTGGCCTTTCACCTGTCGCAACTGGAACAGGCCGGGCTGGTCAGCGCAAGGCGCGAAAGCCGCAATGTGTTTTATGCGGCCAATACCCAAGGTATCGGGCAGATGCTTGGCTATGTGCTGAATGACTGTTGTTGCGCCCATCCCGATGTGTCGGCCTGCTGTGGCCCCCAAAAGGCGGCAGGGTAGTCGAAACAGGGGCCATGTGGTGTGAGTGTACAGTGATCACCACTATGCGGCTTTAGCCAACCGGGCCAATCACCGTGCCATCAAGACGCATGAACATTTGTCGACCATTATCGTCATGGCCCAGCTTGAGGTCATCATCCGGGTAATACACCTCATCAACATCATCCCGACGGCTGCCGACCTCTAGATATACCGCAAGTTGATCCGTTCGATTTTCAAGCCGGTGCGCGTTTTGGTGCCCGGCCTTAAAACCCGCGAAATCCCCTGTCTGAAGCACCTTTTCGCCATCGTCCGTAACCAGCGTCAACGCGCCTTGCAGCACCAGAACGAATTCGTCTTCATGCGTATGCCAGTGACGAACCGTAGACCAGACACCGGCATCCAGCTCGACCCGGTTGACGCCGAACTGATCAAGCCCAACCGCATTGCCCAAGCGTTGCTTGCGCCGGGCCTTACAGCGATCGACCGCTGCGACCGGGTGATCCGCCCCCGGCACGAAAGGCACATCTTTTATCGATTTCACCACGTCTTTCCCTCCCAAGGCCATAACGGCGTGCGCCTTTCTTCAAAGGCCACCCGCCAAGATACGCATGCAAAACCGCCGGGCGGGTTTCGTTTACTCGTTTTCAGACGGTACCGAAAACACCTGCCCCGGATAGATCAGGTCAGGATCGCGGATCTGGTCTTTATTGGCCTCATAGACCTGCACGTAAAGCAACCCGTCCCCGTAGGATGCGCTGGCAATACCCCAAAGGGTAAACCCGGGCTGCACGGTGATGATTGC
>JBAUHP010000535.1:0-2078 GCA_049680345.1 Albidovulum sp.
TGCCAGATATTCTCAAACGACGCGCGCGCCTTGGCGGCCATATCGGCGCGCCCTGCGGCATCACCTTGCATGGCCCGCATCGCGCCAATCAGATCGCCTTCGGTTTCAAACAACCGCCCCCCGCCCGAGGTTTCGACGATCTCGGGGAAAGGCCCAAGCCTGCGGGCAATCACCGGCGTGCCAAGCCGGAAGCTTTCGATCAAGATGATCCCGAAGGTCTCATAGCAAACCGATGGCACGATCAGCGCCTGTGCCCCACGGTAATAGGCGTTCAGCTCATCCGGTGACTTGCGCCCCAAAAACTGAATACGCGGATTGCTTGAGGCCTGCGCCTTCAGATCATCCGCGTAATCGCCATCACCAAGAATAAGCAGATCCGCATCGGGGTATTTGTCCATGGCCGGAAACACATCTTGCAGGCCTTTGATCTTTTCCAACCGCCCGACGAAAAGGAAATAGGGGCGTGGGTGGTCCTTGTAGGGGGCCACCGCATTTGCATCCATATCCGGCAAGAAATAGGGCAAGACCTCCATGTCTTGCCGAAGCCCGAATTCGCGGTGCTTGGCGCGGCTGAATTCGCTTTTGGCAATGATCAGATCGGCCTTGTCCAGCATCCGGTCCAACAGCCCGGTATAGCGCCAAATCTGCGGCGGGCGACGGTAACTGGCCACGCATTTCAGGCATTCACGCTTGTCGCAAAGCTCGCGCCCATGGCGCCACAAGACATGCGTCGGACAAACCAGCCAATGTTCATGCGCCTCATAAACCTTGAACCCCTGACCCAGTGCCAAAAGCCCCGGCCCCCCAACCAGCGAGGTGTTGTTATACCAGATGATGTCGAACCCGCCTTGGTCGATGATCTGACGGATACGCGCCGCATGAACGGTGGGTTTCCCGGTTTGCTGGGTCAAAAGGTTCGACACAAAGCCGCTTTTCGCCCGCAAGCCGATGCGGGTCACGCCGTCAAAGGCACCATCGGCTTGTGGCTTGCCGCCAAGGATCAGATAGCTGTCCTCATCATGCACCACCGTCACAAGGTGCCCGCGCGCGGCCAACGCCCGCGCCATGCGCTGCACACCAATCGCATCGCCGCCAAAGGAATAGGGCGGATAAAAGGTTGTGAACATCAAAATCCGCAGCGACTTCATCCTTGCCCTCGTGCATATCTTGCCAACAATCCAAACCGGTCCCGCATGAAAACCACGGCAAAAGCACCGTAAGCGGCCACGCCCAAAGGCACCGCCACTGCCAACACCAGAAGCCCGCTGAACCTTGCGGCCACAACGCCTACCAAAACCGCCATCAACACCGCCCCGATCAAGGGCAAGATATGACAGCTTACGAATGGCCAGACCGGCATGCCGGCAATCCGCGCCACAATCACAAAGTAAAACGGCCACAGCAGCACATGCGCGGCCACAACCGCCGCCGCGACCGCCTCTATCCCCCAGCCCGAAGCAATCCAGATGAACAAGGCCGCAAGTGCGACAATCAGCCAGGCCAGCACGGAAATCGCCCCCGCCCGTCCGGCGGCCAGACAAAAAGAGATCTGCACGCGCGATATGCAAAGATAGGCGCCCATTGCCGCCATAACCGACAAAACCGGCGCGGCACGCAGCCATTCTTCACCAAAGACCAGCGTGATGATCGGCCCCGCAAGTACCGCAAGCCCGGCAAAGAACGGCATCGCCACCAAACCGGTCAGCCGGGCGATATCCACCAGCAAAAGCCCCGCCCCGCCGCCTTGCCGCTGCAAGGCCGCAAAGGCGGATTGCGAGGCCTGGCGCAAGGGCGTGACGATCAAGAATGACAGCGTCTCGACCAGCCGCCATGACACCGAAAAAAGCCCCGTCGCGACCGGTCCAAGTGTCGCCCCGATCACCAAAAGCGGGGTCTGGGTTGCGGCCAGCTCGCCCGCCCTCAGGCCCAGAACCTTGCCCCCAAAGCTGGCAGCACGGCCCAGATGCGCGCGGCTGGTCTTGAACCCCGGCCGCCAATCCACCGCCGTCCATGCCATGACTGCATTGGTGGAAATGAGCGTCAGCCACTGGCCGACAAAGCTCCAGACCCCGTAACCG
>JBAUHP010000536.1:0-17555 GCA_049680345.1 Albidovulum sp.
ATCTGCATGAACCCAGCCAAGGCGAGGACGGCGGCGCCCTCCACCAGTATGTTTTCCGCCATCACCAGACCCCTTAGGGCGGCTGCGATTTCGTCTTCGCTGCAGTGCAGGACCTTATCAACCACTTCGAGCGCCATCGGCAAGGTCGGGCTATCTGCGTCCATTCCACCGGCAACACCGTCTGCGAGCGTTGGCAGGTGGTCGGTGTCCACAACCTTGCCCGCCACCATCGATGCCGCAAGTGCCGCCGAATTTTGTGCCGACACACCAATCACACGGGTCTGACGGCCAGAGCTTTTCAGAACCGAGCCAATGCCGCTGATCAATCCGCCTCCGCCCATCGAGATGAAAATGTTATCAATACGGTTCGCCTGTTCCAGCAGTTCCAACCCAATCGTCCCCTGCCCGGCAATGACGTCGGTGTCATTGTAAGGAGAAATGTATTCGTATTCACCAGAACTGGCGAGCACCTGCGCATGGGCCTCGGCCTTGCCCGATTCAGCGCCGTGAAGGATGATCTCAACCCCATAGGAACAGATCTTTTCCAACTTGGACCGGTCCACAGTTTCGGGCAAAACCACAGTCAGATCCTGATCGGTCAGCGATGCCGCCCGGGCACGAGCGCCGTCATCTTGCTGCTGGCTCCGCGCATTTTGAACGAACCTGTAAACTGAAAATTCTCGGCCTTGAAGCGGAGATCACAATCAGTTTGCTCACCAAGCACGCGCAGGTAGAAGAGGTGTTTCGTAGATCATGGGGCGGATGCGGCCACGTGCCAGTACCGATTTTTGGGCCGACCTTGTGATCAGCTCACTCATGTTGAAACAGTCTCTGCCGCCTTGGCGGCTGGTACACCGCTGCCTTCGAGCCGCGCCAGAAAACCGCTGACCTTTTCTAGCCCGGCCGTGAGTATCGTGGGATCGTTAGCATAGCCGATGCGCAGCCAGCCTTCCATATGCAAGGCCGAACCCGGCAAGAACATCACGCCGGTTTCTTGCAACAACTGAATACATAAATCACGTGACGGCATGTCGAAATCATACTTAAGCAATGCCGTCGTGCCAGCCTTGGGTTTAACATAGGAAATCCGCGGCTCGTGCCCGACCCAGTCATCAAGAATTTGCAGGTTTCCGCGGGTAATGCGGTGGCTGCGTTCAAGAATGCGCGACTTGTTTTCAAGCGCCATGGCGGCAAAATAATCGTCCAGCATACCGACACTGATGGTGTTGTAGTCGCGGTGAATGCTCACAGCCTCCAAGACGTCGCGTCCGGCGGCGATCCAACCCAGGCGCAACCCGGCAAGCGAAAAGGTCTTGGACATGCCCGCGACGCTGATGCCACGCTCGTACAAATCTGCAATGGCTGGTGAAAACCCGTCGCCGGTCTGGGCCGTGCCGCGATAGACCTCGTCGCACAGTATATAAGCCTTACTTTTCCGAGCGATATCGAGGAACTTTTCAAGATAGTCTGCCTCCATCAATGACCCAGTCGGGTTGTTCGGGTTGTTAATGGCGACCAGCTTGGTATCCGGTCGGATCAGGGCGGCAAATCCCTCTAGATCAGGCAAAAACCCGTTTTCGGGTCGAAGATGAAGGATATCGACCGTCGCCCCGTAACTCTCCGGCAGCGAGTAATGCTGCTGATAGGTTGGCCGCACCGAGATCACATGGTCACCAGGCTCAACCAGCGTTTCATGCACCAGAGCATTGGCGCCAATTGCGCCATGTGTGACCACAATATTGTCGCGCTTCTGGCGTTCATAAAGCGTGCAAATCGCATCACGCAACCGATCGGACCCTTCGATAGCGCCGTAGGTCAGCTTCATCGGCTTCAGATCATCCAGCACGTCGGCATTCTTGCCGGACAACTCAAGCAGTTCTTGCATTGTCAAAGACGCCACACAGGTTTCAGCGAGGTTGAATTCGCAGTGGTTTTCAAACTCGTTCATCCAGATTTCGACGCCGAATGGTTTGATCCTCATCTCGGTCTCCTATCCATCTGCGCAATCACGTTTCGCGCGCCATAGCTTCCAGATGCCATGGGCCATGGCGATGTCTTCCAACCCTAACCCGACCGAACGGAAATACACGTGTCGGTCATAGGTAGGCTGCTGCGCCTCACCTCCACATAGCGTCGCAAGGTCGCCCTTGATGTCGTCAACTGACCAGCCGTGGTCGCCCACCGCCAGACACATTTCAGCGGCAGCAGTCGGCGTGGTCTTTTGATAGTCGCAATACACATCCGCCATTGTCAGGAAACCCGGCGGCACCTCGTGTGCGCCCGGCGCATTGGTGCTGATCGAAGTGACCAATGCAGGTTTTCCAATGTCGGATGGGTTGATCACTGGAGTGCCAGAGGACGTGCAAAGCATCACCACATCCGCGCCATGGATGGCAGATTTTGCGTCCGGTGCAATCTCGACACTGCACGACATGGCACGCCAAAGGGCTTGCTTGGCCTGATCCGCCACAAGGGCGGGCGAATATACGTTTATCTTTTTCCACCCCCGCAGACCCAGCACATGCCGCAGATGAGCTTGTGCGACCGGGCCGCTGCCGATAATCGCGAGAATCCCGGCTTCGTTGTGGGCCAGATGATCCACCGCCAGCGCCGTGGTTCCGGCTGTGCGTTCGGTGGTCAGCCGACCAGCATCGCACCACACCAGCGGTTGCCCTGTAGACATGCTCATCAACGCGGTCCATGCGGTGATGATCGGCAGGCCGCCTGTCACGATATAAGGTGACAGCTTGGCCCCAAAGACTGCGGCCGCCTCGATCGCGCCCAGATAGGTGATGAAATCGCCGCCTTTGCCGGGAAACTCCGTGACGGATTGCACAGGTTGCACGGCCTTGCCCTGACCCAACGCGGTGAACAAAGCACGCAGTTCTGCCAAAACATCCAGCTCTGGCAGAAGGGCGTCAACGGCGGCGGCGTCGAGGATAACGGCCGCTTCAGAAGATCTGTCTTGCATGACAACTTTCCTGATCAAAAATGAAGGGTCAGCCCTGAAGCACTGCGATGGTTTCGTCCAGCCGCGCCTTGTCCCCAGCGGCCAGCACGGTACCATCCATGTCGAAGGATACTGCGCGACCCGCCCAGTCCGTGACATGGCCACCCGCACCGGTAATGACCGCAGCCGAAGCATAAATGTCAAACGGGTCCAGTCCACCATCTATCGCCAGATCGGTTCTACCCGAAGCGAGAACACCGTAGGCGTAGCACGACCCCCCATATTGGACGTATTGGGCACGCTTGCGGATCCTCTCGAACCTTTCTTGATCCCGCGCCTTCATGAAATCGCGGTTGCTGCAGGTCACATAGGCCGTCTCAATCGACATACATGGCCGCACTCTGATGGGTTCACCATTGAACTCGGCAAATTTCCCGGCCACTCCGGTCCAACGATCAGAGGTGATGGGATGCTCAATGACACCAACAAAGGGTGCCCCCTGCCACGCCAGGGCAATCAAAGAGCCGTAAACTGGTATCCCGGCGACAAACGCAGCTGTGCCGTCAATCGGATCAAGCACCCAGACGAATTCAGCATCAATATTGATGTTCTCAAACTCCTCACCCAGAATGCCGTGTTCAGGATAGGTCTTCTGGATCATCTCGCGCAGTGCCGCTTCGACCGCCTTGTCTGTCGCGGTCACATAAGAGGCATCCTGCTTTATCTCGATATCCGGTTTTCGATGACGGGCCTCCAGCAGCATGGAACGGCTTTGATCCGCCAATCTGTTTGCGAAGGAAAGAAACTCGTTGTGCGGGGGAAGTTCAGTTGCCATGGGCATTGACCTTTAATGTGACAGGATCTGGCTGAGAAAAAGTTTGGTGCGGTCGTTCTGCGGGTTTTTGAAGAACTCTTCGGGTTTGGCCTGTTCAACAATCTCACCCGCATCCATGAAAATCACCCGGTCGGCAACCGAACGGGCAAAACCCATTTCATGGGTGACGCAGATCATCGTCATGCCATCTTGTGCCAGATCCACCATGACCTCTAGCACCTCGTTGATCATTTCAGGATCAAGCGCCGACGTCGGCTCGTCAAACAGCATCACCTCGGGCTTCATGCACAGCGCGCGCGCAATGGCCACACGCTGTTGCTGGCCGCCGGACAGCTGAATGGGGTACTTTTCCGCCTGTTCGGGGATCTTCACCCGGTTGAGGTAGTGCATCGCCACTTCGCGCGCCTCGGCCTTAGGCGTTTTGCGCACCAGCTTTTGGGCCAACATCAGATTGTTCAGGATGGTCATATGCGGAAAGAGGTTGAAGCTTTGAAACACCATTCCGACTTCGCGGCGCACTGCGTTGAGGTCTTTCAACTGATCAGACAGTTCAATTCCGTCAATGACAATGCGGCCCTCGTCGTGCTTTTCCAGTCGGTTAATACAGCGGATCATAGTGGACTTTCCCGAACCCGAGGGGCCGCAGACCACTATCTTTTCGCCTTTGGTGACTTCCAGATTGATCCCCTTCAAAGCTTGGAAATTACCAAAATGCTTGCCGACATTCTGCATCAGGATAAGCGGTTGCCGAGATGTCATTTCAGCCCTCTCTCTGGGTGTAGCGGCCAAGGTATCTTTCAATGCGGCCAAGCAGTCTTTGAAGGAAAAATGTAAGGATCATGTAGATGACCGCCAGCGAGATGAATATCTCATAGGGCGCGTAAGTTTGCGCCACGATAGTGCGCGCGATGCCGGTCATATCCATCAACGTGATCGTGCTGGCCAAGGCGGTCGATTTCAACAGGCTGATAACATCATTGCCATAGGCCGGCAGCGCCAGACGGGTGGCGATCGGCGTGGTCAGGTAGATGAAACGGTTGGCTTTCGACAGGCCAAGCGCTTCGCCCGCTTCCAAAACGCCGCGATCCACGCCCAGCACACCACCGCGCAGAATTTCCGACACATAGGCGCCTGTGTTCAAAGACAGCGCAACAATGGCGCAACCGAAAGGTTCCCGAAACAATGGCCAGAGCATGCTTTCACGAATGAATTCAAGCTGCGGGAAACCATAATAGACGATGAAAATCTGCACCAGAATGGGCGTGCCACGGAAGACATAGATGTAGGCCTGAGCCGGCCAATTCAGATACCATTTACCACTGATCCGCATCAGCAACAGCAAGATCGCCAGCAACAGACCCAGAACCCCCGACAACAGCAGCAGTTGAAAGGTCAGACCGATCCCTACCAACATCTTTGGCACGGTCTCAACAATGAGGGAGAGGTCAAAGCTCATCGCGCGCCCCTCATATGACGGCTGCCATAAGCCTCAAGCGCCATGACGGTCAGAGTGATGACAGTAGAAAAGCCCAGATAGATTAGACCAACCACAATATACATCGTAAAGGGTTTGCCCGTGGTGCCGATGGCTTGTTTCGCAACAAACAGCGTCTCATTCAGCCCGATGATGGAAATCAGCGCGGTATCCTTGATCAGCGACAACATGTGGTTGCCGAATGCGGGCAGGGCCAGACGCCACATCTCGGGCACTCGCACATAGAAAAACGTCTGAAAACTCGACATGCCCAGCGCGTAGGAAGCCTCAACACTGCCGGGTTTCACACCCAGAAAAGCGCCGCGAAAGGTCTCGGTCGCGTAGGAGCCAACGATGAGCGCAATGGCAATTGTTCCGGCCCAGAACGGGGGGACATCCAGAAATTTGATTTCCGGGTCGAACAACTGTGCAATGGTGGTCAGCGTGATGGCTGATCCGAAATACAGCAGCAAGATCACCAGAATTTCCGGCGTGCCGCGAAACACCACCGTGTAGCCCCCCGCCATTTTTTGAGCGATGCGGCTGTTTGATAGCTTGGCTGCCGCCCCGATCAGGCCAAAAATGACCATCAGGACCAGTGATGCCAAAAACACTTTCAGGACGACGACCGAGCCCCAAAAGAAATCATCCCACCAACCTGACAGTATTTCCAAACCCATCCCCCTTTATGCCTCCAAGCCCGGGTTGCAGGGGGGCAGATTTTGCAATGATCGGGTGGCGCCGCGCACAACGCAGCGCCACCCATGGCGATGGCTTCAGCTGTCGCCCCATTTCTCATTATGGATCGGGAAGGGGAAGTATTTCAGCGCATATTCAGTCAGCTTCCCGTCGTTGATAAGCTGCTTGATGGCCCCATCTAGCCGCGCTTTCAACTCTGGCTGACCTTGTGTCAGACCAATGCCCACACCGATGCCAAAGTAGTCAACGTCGTCAATTGCCGGGCTGATAAACTCAAAACCGCTGCCTTCTTCTGTTGCCAGAAACCGCAGATGGGCCTTCATTGGATTGGTCATGATCGCATCGACACGGCCATTCACCAGATCAAGGTAAAGCGGCTCGGACCCATCATAAAGAACAATTTCTGCATCCGGCAACTTGGCGTTGAACCAGCTTTCATAGGTAGAAGCCCTCTCAAGCCCTATCCTAAGTCCGGCGAAGTTTTCCGGGATTGGGCTGCCTGACGGGTCAAACAGATTCAGATCTTGCCCCGACTTACCCACGATCCGGCCGACCGAATCCCGATATGGGCTGGAAAAGTCGATCTTTTCCAGACGCTCGTTGGTGATCGACATGGACGCAACGATCAGGTCGAACTTGTTGGCCAATAGCGCTGGGATCATCCCGTCCCATTGCTGGCAAACAAATTCAAGCTCTGCGCCAATGATCTCGGCCACGCCCTTGGCCACATCAACATCATAGCCTTCCAGGTCACCCGCTTCGGTGCGGTAGTTGAACGGCGCATAGGTGCATTCCATACCCACGCGCAGGTTTTCGGCCGAGACGGGTGCGGCAAGCGCAAACCCCGCAAAAGCCATAACAAACAGTTTGGTGCCAATGTTCATATCTTCTCTCCTCTTGGTCAGTTGTTGTCTGCCGGTTTTCATCCGGCTTGTGTGACGGTTTTTAAAATCTCATCCAGCGTTCGTTCAACTTCGGATGCGGTGTTGTAATGGGCCAAACCAATGCGAACGACGCCCTCGTCTAGCGGCAGATTAAGCGCCCGGGCAGGTTCATACGCATAGTTATGCCCATGCCAGACATGAATGCCCGCCCCCGCAAGTGCTGTGGCGATGCTGTCTGGCGAAAGTCTGTCATGTCGCAAAGAGACAGTTGGAACCCGTTCTCCGATACGGTTGGGGTTAACGATACCATAGATCGTCACCCCCGGAATTTCAGTCAAGCCGGAAATCAGCCTGTTCGTTAACGGCTCTTCATGAGCGCGGGAGGCCTCGTAAGCTTGCGCAATCAGACCCCGCTTGTCACCGGCACCACCACAAGCGGCGCCGAGCTCGGCAAAGTATTCGACTGTTGCAGACAGCCCGGCCAGTAATTCATACTGAGGTGTCCCCATTTCAAACCGGTCTGGGCTGTCATCCGACACACAGCGCCCCTTATAGGGGTAAAGCGATTTCAGCAGCGCCTCTTTGCCCCAGACGATTCCCATATGCGGGCCGAAAAACTTATAGGACGAGCAAGCCAGAAAATCACAGCCCAGCGATTGAACGTCAACCAGATGATGCGGCGCCAGTTGAACTGCATCGACAAAGACCAATGCGCCCGCATCTTTGGCAATTTTCGTCAGACTGCGCACGTCATTAATCGACCCGGTCATGTTGCTTGCATAATTCAGCGTCACCAGCCGCGTGCGGTCGCTCAGTACAGCCGCCAGATCGTCAGGCTCGACCTGCCAGCTGTCGCGGTTGAAATCGACCCAACGAATGTCGAGCCCTTTATCCTTGGCAATCTCCAGCCACGGGCCGACATTGCCTTCGTGCTCCATCCGGGTGATCACGATCTGATCGCCGGGCTTGAAATCATGGCAGATGCTGCGCGACATATGAAATGCCAGCGAAGTCATGCTTTGACCGATGACGATCTCGGAGGCCGATTTTGCCCCAAGAAACAGCGCCATGTCCTGATGGGCCTTTAGCCATATGTGGTCCGTCGCTTTGCTGGTGCGAAACTTGCCGCCGGCATTGCTGTTATTGTGGAGCAAATAGTGGCTGATGGCCTCGACGACCGAGGCAGGCACTTGGGTTCCAGCCGGGTTATCCAAATATGTCCGCGCGGTACCTTCGTCCGTTTCCGACAGGGATGGAAACGAATCGCGGACCTGAGAGATCGGGAAATCCATACTTTTAATCAGCCCCTTAGGTGGTGTGCACAAACTGCTGTTGGTTCGGAGTGTCCGCGACAAATCACCCCTGCCCAATCATCCCAAAGGATGAGACGCCGGTCAGTGCGTTTCCAGATGCCCATGAATCAGCAAATGTTGCGCCTTGATCAAAAGCCAAATCTCCTTGTTAATGACAGGCACAAGGCGTTCTGGACGATACACTCTATGAAACATGAAGTGCCCTTCGCCGGATATCCGGCGCTGACAGACAGGCTGATCATTTCATTGATCGACCTGTTGGGGTGCGATTGGTTCGCCTCTGGACTTGCGGCGTTGCTTGAAAAGAAGTTCGGCTACAATCACTTTCATATTTTTCTCTATCGAAGGAAACTCGCCCCCGCGATCCTGGCAAGTTGTCCCAACCCAACCGATTATCAGCGTGGATTAAAGAATTTCCTGAATTACACCTATGTGATCAATCCGTCGTACCGGGCTTACCGCACAGCAAAACCTGCCGGCGTCTATCTGATTTCGGACTTCCTGCAAGGCGACAATCAGACGATGATTGATGAACATCACATCGACGTTCATATCGAAGACACAGAACCCATTGGCTACCGCACGCCGGGCTGGCCCAAGAACATGGCCGAGGTGATTGTTCTTATAAATCTGCCGAATGGAACGGCACTTGATTTCAGCTTTATGACGCCCCTTGGCAGCCCGCAAACGCAAGAGTGTCGAAGATCGCTTGAACGCGTATTTCCGTTTTTGAACAGTGTCATGCTTCGGCAATTCGCGCTGAACCCCGGAAGTCTCGAGGCTGCACATATCGAATCTGCACAAGAGGACAGGTTTCATGATTTCGGTGGCGATGTCCTGACTGCGCGCGAAAGTGAAATAGCGCAATTGATTTTGATCGGGCACAGCAGCAATTCGATTTCGATGAATTTGGGAATATCGTTGCCGACCGTCAAAACCCACCGCCGCAACATATACGGCAAACTGCAGATCTCCTCACAGGCCGAATTGTTCAGCCTTTTTCTGCTTCACTTGAAATAAATATCGGCACTCATATCGTCAGTCGCAAGAAAGGCCTACATCGTGCAGAATTCGGGTGGCTGACTGTTTTGTCTTTGTCCCGCTGAGCGGCCATCAAACCCGTGAAAATGCGGCGCCGTCCATGAATGGCCGGTATCCAGTCGCTGTTTCGCAGAAACGCCCTTGGCCCTGAAGGTCCGGTCTGGGCCGTCCATGATCTGACTGGAAGGAGAGACCCAGAGTAAGCGCCATCAATCGAAAAAGTTCACCAGCGGGCGTGCGGCGCGAAAAATCTCGATCAGCAGATCGATCACCTCGTCTTCGAGCAGGAGCGCGTCCAATATGTCTTTGCGGCATCCCAGTCCAACCATTTTCAAGTAGGGCGCTGCGGGATCCCGCCACTTCCGGGGCAAAGTTTTGCACTGCCGTTCTCACTGAACGGCTGGTTTGGTGAAATACGCTGCGCCGCCAAATATGTTCCGCCGCAACTGCAAACGTATGCTGCGTCAGCAACATGGCTAAACGTCAAGGTCGGGAAAGTCCGCAGACTGTGAATTCGCCAAGCATCATATTTCGCCGTTGCAGCGAAAGTCCGGTCTGACGGGCCGCACCGCAGCATGACTAAAGGATGGTGAATGGCAGCAATGGGCCGTTGACGCCGCCGGTTCCGCCGACATACTGTCCGATGCTGCGCTGCCTCGGATGGCCGCGAAGAGCCCTTTTTGACAAATGCTGCGCGTTGCGGGAATGGCTGCGATCCTGCGGGAAGCGGACATTGATCATAGAAAGATCGTCCTCGAACTGCGGGTTCTTGCCAAAGGTTCAAGATGCCGCGGTCGCTGCAAGCGATGGGTGATATCTGAAAATCTGCTTCTGAAAAAAGGGGCAACGGCACAAAGGCGCATCTGCACGGACTACAATGAACTCGAAATGCCCCGACGCAGCATGTTCAGCCCCAACAGCAGAAACAACACAAGGAACCACCGCAGAAAATCCGTGTCGTTCAGCTTTCCTCGAAGCAATTCTCCAATCTTCATGCCGAATAGTACGGGCACGACGAGTGTGATGGACAGGATGGTACCGGGGACTGTCATTTCGCCCGCGGCCGCGACGCCGAATGTCATGAAGGTCGACAGGAAAAAGAAAAAGATGCCGATTGTCTGTATCAACTCGGTATTGGGCAGGCGAAGGGCAAAGAGGTACATCATCATCGGCGGTCCCCAAATGCCGCTGACGCCACCGAGCAGGCCGCTCAACGTGCCCGAGAGCAGTTGAAGGGGGGCCTTTTGGTTGTCCGGTACGCGCGGGGCGCGATCGATCAGCGACGTTATCGAGAATATGACCATAGCAATCCCGGTCAGGGTGAGCAGAAGTTCGGTCGGAAAGTCGCGACTGACAAAGGCGGTCAAGAATATGGCTGCCGTGGACACCGGAAGGAACCAGATATGCTTCCTGAGGATGACAATGGGAGAGATGCCCCGGAGTGCTTGCCGCGCGTTGCTGGCCATGATGGGTATCAACATGATCGTCACGACAAGGCGCGGATCGTAAAAGAACGTCAGCACACCCAGGACGATCGGCGGGATGCCAATGCCGAAGAACCCCTTCAGAGCCCCTGCGCCAAAGAACAGCGCAGCGACAAGTGCGGCTTCGACAGGGTCAAACATGTTTCAGGCGACGATATGGGCCGAGCGGATCACCTCGAACAGCGGATTGGGGTTTCCGGCCCGGTCAATCGCGCCCTGGCGGGGAAAATAGCCCCGGTCGTAGTCGGAAAGGGTGTCCAGAAACAGTCGTGTCGCGGAAAGGCCGGGCACGAGCCTGAGTGCGTCGGTGATGCGGGCGCAGGTTTGGTCGTGATCGTCGTGTCGTTCGGCTGGATTGTCCCCCGCTGTTCGCATGTGGACCGAGGCAAGAAGCCCTCGCTCGGACGCGGCTTTGTCGATGTCGGGCAATGTGTTCACCGGCATCCGGTTGCCCATCCGGAAGACGGCGCCTTTCACGCCGGGCAGGTCCGCCGCGCCGAGTTCGTCCAGTTGCCCGAGATCGGCGAGCGTGAAGCCGTGGTTGATAACGTGAAAATAAAGCGAGCCTGCGGGCAGGTCCTTCTTGGAGCGCATGCGCGACAAATAGATGGGCAGGCCGGTCGCAGCGTAGAGCTCGGAAAGGTCACTCTGCATCCCGGGAAGTGCTTGCCAGTCTACGGTCATCTCCCAGTCGCGGATGAAGTCCCGGTTGTCGACAATGCGGGCAAGGTCGTCGGAGGAAGGAATTCCAAAGCCAAAGATCGTCGGGCGGAACCCGAGGTGGTTCAGCGCGCGCAACCTCTGGCGTCGGGCTGTATCGCGCAGATCAGCCAATGGAATGCGGATATCGCGCACCCCCATTTCGATCAGGGCAAGCAGCGGGTAATCGTTGCGCACGGGCTTTCGGTCGAACTCGTCGAGACCGCCCGAGGGCGGCACCTCGGCGATCTCGGCCCAGTTCTGGCGCAGATCAAAGCCAATGCGGGGGGTTCGGTTCTCCAACGGGGTTGGGGCAAGATCGCGCAGCGAGGCCGATTTGCCGCCCGGGACCAGCTCTTCGCCAAAAGTGCGGACGAACTGCACTGTGTGCCCGTGCTTGAACACCTTGACGATGAAATACCCCAACTTGTGGGAATCATTGCGGCCAAACTCACTGTCTTCAGGTGGCAGACAGCGCTGCATCTCTGAATAGTCCTGACGGACAAAGCAGGTCGATGGCGCAAGGTAATAGTCGGTTTCGCCGATCCGGTCGTACCAGAAGTTATGGGCGTGGCCCGCGAACATGGCCTCGACGCCGTACTTTTCAACGAGGCTCAACAGCCAATCCCGGCCGGGCGGGTCGGTGTTGTCATAGTGTGGTGGTTCCTCAGGGAAACAAAGGTAGGGCGGATGGTGCAGCATCAGCATGACACGACCCGTAGCCTTTGCAAGTTCACCCTCGACCCATTCCGCTTGTCGCGCCTCGTCTGCGAGGCCCGAGTTGATCAGTTGCGCGTTCAACAGGATGAAGTGGACATCGCCGTGAGTGAAGGCCTGATACTGGTCACCGAACTCTCTTGCCCAGGCGGCGATCATCGCTTCGGTTGTCGGGCTGGCCGGGGCACCCTTCACCGGCGTGTCTCCGATGTCGTGGTTACCGGGTACGTGGCGCACAGGCACGCGCAGATCCGCTTCGATCGCGCGATAGGCATTGGCCGCCGCGGCATAGAGGTCACCGGTTTCCGGAACGGGATGCAGCAGATCGCCCAGATGCACGACAAAGGCGATATCGCGCCGGTTCAGATCGGCTATGACATGGCGAAACCGCGGATTGGCCCGCCCGTTTACCGGGAATGGAGAGTTGCAGACATCTTCATCCGGGTTCACATGGGTGTCGGAAATAACAGCGAACGTGAAGGCAAGGTCACCCAGGTCTTCAGGGTTGCGGGTCATGGGTTAACCTCCCGTCGTCAGAACAGAGGCCTTGCCGGTGCGCGCCGCATGAATGCGGCTTCGGACAAGGACGAAGAGCGACATTGCCGTCAGACCCCAGAAGGTTATGCAGATCGCATTGCGGAAGAAGATCGCGTTGTCTCCGTCGGCGATCAGGAGCGACTGGCGGAAGTTGTCCTCCAGGAGCGGGCCAAGGACATAGGCGATCAGGAAGGGGGCCACGGGGATATCCAGCCGCAGCATGCCATATCCGACAAGCCCCATCACCAGCATCACCAGAATGTCGAAGAGGTTGTTGTTCACCGCATAGGCGCCATAGACGCACAACACAAAGACAATCGGATAAAGGATGCGGTTCGGCACCGTTGCGACGCGGCTGAAGAAGCGGATCGCAACCTTGCCCACGAGGAACAGATAGGCCGAACTGAGAAGGATGCCCATGAAGATCGCATAGATCATCGGCAAATTGGCCTCGAACAGGATCGGGCCGGGGCGCAGCCCGTGGATCATGAAGGCACCGAGGATCACGGCGGTGATCACGTCGCCCGGGATGCCAAGGGCCAGAAGCGGGATCATCGTGGCACCTGCAACGCCGTTATTGCCAGCTTCGGCGGCGGCGACCCCTTCGATCTCGCCCTTGCCGAAGTTGTCTGGGTTCTTGGAGGTTCGGCGGGCTTCCGAGTAGGACAGGAAGGCGGCAGGGGCGCCCCCGATTCCGGGGATCGCGCCGAGGATTACGCCGAATATGCTGCCTCGGATGATGGATTTCAGAACGCTGAAATATTCGGCGAGCGTGGCACCACCTCCAAGGTTCTGCGACCGAAGCCCACCGGGGCGGGCACGGCGCGTCGCACGGTCGAGGATCTCGGGGATGGCGAAGAGGCCGATCAGGACAGGAATGAAGTTCAGCCCCGCCATCAGGCGATAATCGCCAAAGATGAAGCGTTCGGTGCCGTAAACAAGATCAAGGCCAATGGTGGCGAGGATCAACCCGAGGCAGGCCGACAAGATCCCTTTGGCCAAGCTCGGGCCGGAGACGCCTGCGATGATCGTCAGCGAGAAGACGATCAGCGTGAAGAATTCGGGCGGGCCAAAGCGCAGGGCAAAGCTGGCGAGCACACCCGCGAAGAGGATCAGCGCCAGGTTCGAGATCAGGTCTGCAGTGCAGGACGCATAAAGTGCAATGTCCAGCGCCTTGCGCGCTTCGCCTTTCTGACTGAGCGGATAGCCATCCAGTACGGTACAGGATGCCGCCGGGGTGCCCGGCGTCTTGATCAGGATCGCGGTGATCGAGCCGCCATACAGCCCACCCTTGTAAACCCCCAGAAGCAACAGGATGCCGGTCACAGGCTGCATGGTGAAGGTGAAGGGCAGCGCCAGCGCCACACCCATGGGCGTGGTCATGCCGGGGATTGCGCCGACAATTGTACCGATGGCAACACCAACACCGATGACCAGGATGTTCTGCCAGGAAAGGAAAACCGAGAAGGCTTCGAGGATGATGTCCATGGGTCAACTCCTTCAGGGGCCGAACATGCCAAGCGGAATGGGAACCGAGGCCACATATCTAAAGAAGAGGTACAAAAGGATCGGTACGCCGAAACTCAGCACGGCGATCAGCAGGTAGTTGCGTTCGCCGAAATACAGCATCATTGCGCCAAGCAGCAGGATCGAGGCGGCAACGACGCCAAGGGTGGCAAGGCTGAAGTAGAAGACAAACAACGCAACGATCAGAACCAGCACCCGCAGCAGGCTTGGCAAGGTGTCCAGTTGATACTGACTGGCTTCCTCGTCTTCTTTCTCGTCAAGAACTGGCTGCTCCATGGTCAGCGCTTCGACCAGCAGGAACACCGATGCTGCAATGGTGGCGAAGGAAATCACTTTCGGCCAGAAGTCAGGAGAAAGTGCTGCAATCTTGACCGTGCTGGGCACGGTGACCCCCTTGGGTATCAGGAACAGAACTGACGCCACCCCAAGCAAGAAAAAGACGATGGCCGCATAAGTATCTCGGCGACGATTGGGACTCATGCTACTCTCACCTGTTTCAGACTGGCAAGATTGAGGCTTCCTGCCGCCACGTTTTCGCGCAACGCCAGCCAGCGGCTTGCGCCGGTGGGGGTCATGTTGGAGCTCAGAACCTCGAGGGCGCCGCCGGTGTGTCCAAGCACGCGTCGCAATGCGCTCTTGAAGCCACGCATATAGTCCGGCGAACCCGCCATCGGCCCGGCCAACAGCAGGCAATCCGGCTGGCAAAGCTCCAGTGTTATCGAAAATCGCTCGGCTGCGCGCGCCCCGCAGTCAAAGAGAAGAGATTGTATCGTCGCGTCGTTCTTCGCTTTCGCGATATCTTGAACCAGGCTCGCACTGAGGTCAGCAGCCGATATCGCAGCGATGTCGCTGTCGGGCCGAACTTCGGTCAGGAAGGAAAGCCCGCCACAAGCAAGGGAAAGCGCTCGGCCAGACCCGTCCGGCGCAGTCGCTTCGGTCAGAACCCGTCCGAATTCGCGCATGGAACCGCTTTCGGGATCCACCTGACGCACCCCGATCCCAAAGCCCAATGAACAGTACAACGTGGTCAGGTTGTGAATGCCCTTGCCAAGCCCGAAATCGCCTTCGGCCTTGTTGATCGCTGATGCCGGCGCATCAATCGCAGAAGGCGCGTCCAGAATGTCGCGCACCATTTGGCGGATCGGGATCGACTCGCTCCAGCCAAAGACCGGCGCCCGCAAGATATGCGTCCGGTCACCATCAAGCTCGGCAGCAATCGCGATGCCGACCCCGAAAAAACGGCTGCGGTCGGCGACATGGTCGCGCAGCATGTCCCCGGCCCGCTCAAGGCACGCGCCGAGGAAAGCCGCACCATCCTCGCCGGGCGCTTCACTCGACACCCACTCGGCGATCTTGCGGTTCTCGAGGTCGGCCAGGGTCACCGATTGGCGAAACGCGTTCAAGCCAATCCCGATCACATAGCCACCCTCGCCATTCATCTCCAATCCGACAAAGCGTCGGCCCGGACGGCCCTTGGGCGCAAAGGGATCTGTCTCGCGGATCAGTGCGGCATCGATCATGTCGCGCGTGATCCGGGAAACGCTGGCCGCATTCAGCCCGACCGCATTCCCGATGTCGGTTCGCGACAGGCCGGCATTGCGCAGAATTTCTGCGATGACCCGATTGCGGTTCCGTGCGCCTTGATCCTGATCCAACGCCTGCATGGTTGCAGTGACTCCGGTTATTTGGTTGCTTGCCGTAAGCAAATAAACTAAATTCAAGGCGGAATCAACAAGAAAATCGACATGAAACTTGGACACCAGAGAGGTAACTCAATGAAAACGCTCAGAAATATCGCTATGGCGGCAGGCATGGCCGTGATCGGTGCAGCAGGCGCCGCATTCGCGGATTATCCGTCCAAGCCGGTGACGGTGGTTGTCCCCTACGGCCCGGGCGGGGCGGCTGACCTTGCGGCCCGCATTATCGCAAACGAAGCGCCCGAATACCTGGGTGGCACGGTTTTGGTCGTCAATCAGGCTGGCGCCGCTGGCGTGACGGGGTCGACAATGGTCGCCAAAGGGCCAAAGGACGGGCATCAGGTGTTGATGAGCCGCGTCGGCAGCCAGGCCACCGTTCCCGCCATGAACGAAACCATTCCCTACACCTGGGACGAGTTCACCATGCTGGGCATTGTCGAACTGAACCCTTTCGCCATCGCGGTGGCGGCGGATTCGCCCCATCAGACCTTTGACGATCTGGCGGCAGCGCTGAAGGGCGGTGAAAAGCTCACCTATTCCTCGTCCGGTGTAGGAACGCTGTTGCACATGGCGTCAATGATCGTGATCGACGATCTGGGCGTCGATAGCGATGCGCATATTCATGTCCCCTTCAAAGGCGGCGGCAACGCAACCGCGGCCGTGATCAGCGGCAATGCCGATTTCATCTTCCACAACCTTTCAGGTTTGATAGGCGGAATTGAAAGCGGCCAGCTGCGCGCGCTTGTCGTAACCACGCCAGAACGTGTGGCGGCCATTCCGGACACGCCAACGGCAACCGAGGTGGGTCACCCGAACCTGAACGCCGTCATTGGCTGGTCCGGTATCTGGGGACCAAAGGACATGAATCCCGAGGCCGTCGACGCCTGGGTCTCGACCCTTGCCAGCTTGAAAGAGGATGAAAGCTGGAATGCGGCAACCGCCGAATTGGGTTCCATTCCGACGGTGATGTCACCCGACGAAACGCGCGTCTTTGTTGAGCAACAGTTCAATACATTCCGGACGATCGCCGACAAGCTCGGCATGGTGGTGCGTTAACCTCCCAAACGCGAAACCTGCCCGACTGGTCTGCCGCCGGTCGGGCGGAACTTCCCACAGGACACCCCAATGACGGCCCCCAACATTCTTCTCATTCAGGTAGACCAACTCGCGGCGAATGCCTTGTCCGCTTACGGCAACCGAACCGTGAAGGATCCACAGATTTCGGCGCTGGCCGATGCCGGGGTGGTGTTTGAGAACTGCTATTGCAACCTGCCCATGTGTGGCCCTTCGCGGGCTTCAATGCATACCGGGCGCCTGCCGTTCTCCATAGGGATGTACGACAACGCCAGCGAGTTTCACGCCGATCTGCCAACCTTCTGCCACTACCTGCGTGGACTGGGTTATCGCAGTGAACTGTCCGGCAAGATGCACTTCGTCGGCCCCGACCAGTTGCACGGTTACGAAATGCGTCACACGACCGAGATATATCCCGCCAATTTCTCCTGGACTGTAGATTGGTCGAAGGGCCGCGAATACCGCCCCACCAATCTGACGATGGCGCCCGTCATTGAAAGCGGCCCGGCGGTGCGCACGCTGCAGATGGATTACGATGACGAGGTCGCCTTTCATGGCAAACAGGTGCTTTTCGATCTGGCGCGCAAGGGTGATGATCGACCCTTCCAACTGACCATTTCCTTC
>JBAUHP010000537.1:0-2004 GCA_049680345.1 Albidovulum sp.
ATGGCGCCTTGATCACCGCAGGAACCGTCTTCGCAGCAGAGCCATCGCGCGGCTCTACCTTCAACGCCTTCGACAAAGCGCGAAAGGCCGGGCTGCCGATCATCTTCGATATCGACTACCGCCCCTATTCTTGGCCCTCACCCAAGGTCGCAGCCGAGGTCTTGTCGCGCGCCGGTGATGCGAGCGACATGATCGTTGGCAATGACGAAGAGTTCGGCTTTATGGCCGGCAGCATGGAACAGGGTTTCGCCAAGGCCCGCGCGCTTGCCGCAAAACCTGGGCGTATCGTGATTTACAAGATGGGCTCAAACGGGGCTGTAACTTTTGCGGACGGGCAAGAAATCCGCACCGGCATTTACCCGGTAACAACCGTCAAACCCAACGGTGCCGGCGACAGTTTCATGGCCGGGCTTCTGGCGTCGGTCGCGGCGGGCCATTCACTGCGTGATGCGATACTGCGCGGCTCTGCTTGCGCGTCAATCGTGGTGGCCAAACCCGGCTGCGCCCCGGCCATGCCGGATCATCCCGAGCTTGAGGCATTCCTTGCCGCGCACCCCGGACCAACTGAATGCTGAAAGGATACTTAGATGCATATTCCGCCCCATGATAACAAGAACAAGCCAATCGTAGACACGGATCACGACCTGGTGCCGCTGAACTACTTCAACATCGTGAAGCTGCGGAAGGGCGAGGCCTTCGAATATTCGGTTCCTGGCTATGAAACATGCGTCGCGCCAGCGACAGGTAGCGTTGATGTGGATGTCGAGGGCGCCATCTACAAGCAGCTGGGCAACCGCACAATCGACGTCTGGGACGGCGAACCAGAAGGTGTCTATGCACCTGTGGGTGCCAGGGTTCTTATCACCTGCCTGACGGATGCGGCTGAGGTTTTCATCGCCGGCGCGAAATACGACAAGGTGTTGGAACCCTTCGACGTCCGGGTGCCAGAGCTGGACATTGTCCAATACGGCTCTGACGACACAAAGACCCACCGCAAGATCAAGCACATCCTTGGCGCCAATCACCACGACAAGGTCGGGCGGCTGCTGGTAAGTGAGCTTTACACAGTTGGTCAGGGCGGCTGGTCCGGGTTTCCGTCCCACAAGCACGACACCGACCGCCTGCCCGACGAGACCCGCCACGATGAAACCTACAATTTCCGTTTTCGCCCCGATTACGGCTCTGGCATGCAGATGCTTCAGCGCGAAGACAATAAGCCCGGCGATGCCTACCACATCATGAACGGCTCAACCGTGCTGATCGACAAGGGATATCACCCATGCGCTGTTCTGCCCGGCTATGAAATGTACTACTTCACCATTCTGGGCGGCCTGAGCCAGCGCAGCTTGAAGCAGTATTTCCAGCCGACACATGCGGCACAACTGCACACAATCCCGGGCATCATGGACATGATTGCGAAGTTCAAATGACGCTTGCGACGCTTGCAGACGTCCTGCAACCCGCCCTTAGGGGCGGCTATGCCGTTGCGGGACTGGTCACGCTTGGCTGGGAAGACATGCGTGCCTATGTCGCCGCAGCCGAAGCCGAAAATGTACCGGTGATCTTGCAAGCTGGCCCGTCTTGCCGCGAACACACACCACTACCGGTTTTGGGCAAGATGTTTCGCCTGCTGGCGGAAGCGGCCAGTGTACCGGTCGTAGCCCATCTTGATCACGGCTATACCGCCGAAGAATGCCGCATGGCGATCGACAGCGGTTTCACCTCGGTCATGTTCGACGGGTCGCGCAAGCCGCTGAACCAAAACATTGCCGAAACCGCCGAAATCGCCCAAATGGCACATGCGGCAGGTGTGTCTTGCGAGGGTGAGATTGGCTTTGTCGGCTATGCAGGCGGCGAAGGGTCAGCGGGCACAGACCCGGGCGAGGCCGCGCGCTTTGCCCTTGAAACCGGCGTGGACGCCATGGCGGTTTCGGTCGGCAACGTGCACCTTCAGCAAGATAAAGAGGGCTGCCTGGACGAAGCCCGCATCCGCGCCATCGAAGC
>JBAUHP010000538.1:0-4063 GCA_049680345.1 Albidovulum sp.
CCAGCAAATGCGCCTCGATCGAGCTGTCGACAATCGCCAGATCCTTACCGTTGTTCAAGATATCAAGCACCGTCAACTCCAGCGTCGTCGAATTGGTAATCGCGGCCTCGCCGGGTTCAAGATAGACTTGCACATCGAATTTCGCGGCAAAGGCCTTCAGCCGCGCGGCAAGCCGGTCAACCGGATAACCTTCGCCGGTGAAATGGATGCCGCCGCCAAGGCTGATCCATTTGACCTTTGCCAAAAGCGGGGCGAATTCCGACTCGATCCGGCCAAGCTGCTGGTCGAACAGATCAAAATCACGATTCTCGCAATTATAGTGAATCATGAAGCCGGAAATTTGGTCGATCACCCCGGCGATCTTGTCCGCATCCCATTCGCCCAAGCGGCTGAAGGGCCGCGCCGGATCAGCCAGATCAAAGCCCGAGGTTGAAAACCGCGGGTTCAGCCGCAGCCCGCGTTCGATATGGGCGGATTGGTTGCCGAAACGCTCAAGCTGGCCGATCGAATTGAAGATGATCTTGTCGGCATAACCGACAGCCTCGGCAATCTCATGATCGGCCCAGGCGACGGAATAGGCATGGGTTTCCTTGCCGAATTTTTCCCGGCCCAGCCGCAATTCGTAAAGCGACGAAGATGTCGTCCCATCCATATAGTCGCGCATGATGTCAAAAGCCGACCATGTGGCAAAACATTTCAGCGCCAAAAGCGCCTTCGCACCCGAGGCTTTGCGCAAACGGTCAATGATTTCCATATTGCGAAGCAAGTTTGCCTTGTCGATCAGATAATAGGGTGTCTGGATCATGGGCCCCCCAAATTCGGCAAAACGAGGGGTTGCTATATGGCCTTGCCCCCTTTGTGGCAAGGGTCAGATCATGCGGATTGCATCTTTGGCAACCGAAAGCACATAGCCGCGCCGGGCGATGTTCTTGACCAAAAGTTCGGCCACCATCTGATTGCCCAAAGCATCGCGCAAACGCTTGATGCGCATCGCCCCTGCCGCCTCGTCGCAATCGGCGGCTTGGCGGCCCGAGATAACGCCCTCAATCTCTGCACCCGATAAAACGTCACCATCCATCCTTGCTTCGGCCAGAACCGAAAGGGTCTCAATCGCGGCTTCCGTCAGTTTGAATTCCATATCATTCAGCACAACGGCATTTTCGGCGCGGCTGATCAGCAGCGTTGCCACCTGAATGCCCTGTTTTTGGATCGCTCCCATCCGGCGGTTCAGCGACAAGATCATGACCAAAAACACCAAAGACGCGATCAAAAGGGCGGCTGCAAACACCAACAGCACGAAGATCACCATGCGGTAGCTGGACAAAACCTCGGAAAAACTGGTGCCGGATTGGGCAAGGATTTCCAGAAGCTTGATCTGATCACCGGTGGTCAGCGCATCGTTTTCGACGAATATCCGTTCGACCCTTGCGTTGAAAGCATTGGCATCAGGCAGGGTCAGGAACAAGAACAGCGCGGTCGCCAGCAAAATCGCGATGATTGCGGCAATGCCCCAAACCATAACCCGGTTACCCGATTGAACGACGTCGCCCGCAGGACTGGCTTCACCTTGCATCATGCCCCCCAAAAGCGTGATTTAGTTAGACGGCACGATGGCCGTGATGGCCAGAAGCGTCCAGCCCTTGTCTTTCAAATCCGGTGCCAGCGCCGCCGCAGCCTTCGCTTTGGATGCACAAGCGGCATCGGGCAATGTCGCCGATCCGGCCTGAAGCCGCAGCGGATTATCCTGTTTTGCCTTGTATTTGACCGTGCAGTCGGCCCGGGCGGCTGCCGGGAAAACCAGCGTGGCCGCAAGCAGGGCGGAAATGATGCGTTGCTTTTTCATAGGCAGAAACCTGCCCGCAGCCGCATGGCTAATCAATAGCAAAGCACCGATTCTGGCCGGTTATCTGATAGCGGCCCCGCGTTATTGCCCTGCCAAAGGGTTGGGCTGCACCATTGGGTGACAATCTTTCGGGCCATTTGTCGGATCCCAACTCCAAGAAAGGACACAAGATGAAACGCCAAATAACCGCCTTTGTCACAGCGCTTGCGCTGGCAATAACCAGCCTGCCCGCCACCCAGGTCGAGGCGCGTGACAAAAAATCGGATGACACGCTGGGCATCATCATTGGCGTTGGCGCGCTTGCATTGCTTTTGAGCCAGGCGAACAAAAACAAGAACCAACAGTTCACCGGCAATTCGGGCCGGGGCTATCATCAGGGCTATTATGATGATGATTGGCAAAACCGTGGCCCCCAGAAAAAACAAAAGCACCGCCGTAAGAATATGAACCGCGGCAAGGTAATTCCGGCCAAATGTGTGCGTGAAGTATCGGTCAACGGTCGCTGGCGGGATGTGGTCTCGGCGCGCTGTGTCAACCGGGTGGGTTATGTGCACCGGTTGCCGCAGGACTGCAGCTTCAGAGCCCGCACGGGTAACGGCCCTCAACAAGTTTACGGAACACGCTGCTTGCGGGGCTACGGGTTTCGGATCGGAAGCTCGGGTTACTAGGTCGAGCAGGGATGCAACCACCCCCAAACGGTTGCGTCCTGACTGGGGCGGATGTTTCATCATCCGCCCCTTTTTTGTTGCACATCATCAGGTTTGCCGCGATGTGAAGCAGATGATTACAACGCCCGATTTCAGTTATGAACTGGCCGCCATATCGCGCGGCTTGGCCAATGTGGCCGGTGTCGATGAAGCCGGTCGCGGCCCGCTTTGTGGTCCTGTGGTGGCCGCCGCCGTCGTACTTGACCCGCATGCTGTTCCGACCGGGCTTAACGATTCCAAAAAGCTCAGCGCGGGCAAACGCGCGGCGATGTACGATCTGATCATGAATGCAGCTCAGGTTGCTGTTGGTCTGGCCACGGTCGAGGAGATCGACGATCTTAACATCTTGCGCGCCAGCCATCTGGCCATGACCCGTGCAGTGGCGGGCCTTGCCGTGGTGCCCGACCATGTATTGATCGATGGCAATATGATCCCGCGCGGTTTTCAGATTTCTGCCGAAGCACTGGTGAAGGGCGATGGCCGATCACAGTCAATTGCGGCTGCATCCATTGTGGCAAAAGTGACACGCGATCGGATCATGGTGGATTTGGCGCAACAGAACCCCGGATATGGCTGGGACAAGAACGCAGGTTACCCCACCAAGGACCACCTGCTTGCGCTGCAAAATCTTGGTGTAACCCCACATCATAGACGTTCGTTCCGACCGGTACACAATATCTTGTATCAAGGGAAAATCGTAAACCGTTGATTCAAAAAAGAATTTGACGGCGAATCAGTCCTGACTCATCTTAAGGCCAACAACCGGCGTCAGACCGGAGTGAGGCAGAGATGACAACGACAACGACAAAACAGGCGGCAAAACTGCCGCTGAACCAGATTATTGCAGGCGATTGTATCGAGGTGATGCGGTCGCTTCCTGAATGCTCGGTCGATCTGATTTTCGCGGATCCGCCCTATAACCTGCAATTGCGCGGTGATCTGCACCGGCCCGACAATTCCAAGGTTGATGCGGTCGATGACCATTGGGATCAGTTTTCGAGCTTCGCAGTCTATGACAAGTTCACCCGCGATTGGCTGTCTGCTGCGCGCCGTATCTTGAAGCCCAATGGGGCGATCTGGGTGATCGGTTCTTACCACAATGTCTTTCGCATGGGGGCAGAGCTGCAAAACCAAGGCTTCTGGATCCTTAATGATGTGATCTGGCGCAAGTCGAACCCGATGCCGAACTTTCGCGGCAAACGCTTTACCAACGCCCATGAAACCCTGATCTGGGCGTCAAAGGCCGAAGGCGGTAAATACACTTTCAATTACGAAGCTCTCAAGGCCTTGAATGAAGGTGTGCAGATGCGCTCTGACTGGGTTTTGCCGCTTTGCACTGGTCATGAACGGCTGAAAGATGATGCGGGCGATAAGGCCCATCCCACCCAAAAACCCGAAAGCCTGCTGCACCGTGTGATGGTGGCCACGACCAACCCCGGCGATGTGGTGCTTGATCCGTTCTTTGGCACCGGCACCACCGGAGCTGTCGCCAAGATGCTGGGCCGCGAATTCA
>JBAUHP010000539.1:0-7868 GCA_049680345.1 Albidovulum sp.
TTGACGGCAAAACCCCCGATCAGGCTTACTTCAACCCGCTGACGCCGGTATTGGTGGCAGCGTAACCGAGGCGGAAATCCACTTAAGAAACGCCCGGAACCTGGTCAGACAAACCGAACCACTTCTCGGATAGCCCGAGCGCGTCCTCCAACTCGCGCATTACCAAGAGACCGCCGTCGGAACTGAGCTGCGTGCCACTGAACTCCAGCCGCACACGACGGTCGAAATCCACCCGATCTGCACGCTGCAAGTCCGCACCCTCCGGGTGATCCATAGAATGCTCCCTTCTCGGCCGCTAATATCATGATTTATATGCGAAATATAACGGTCAGGATAGCAAAATCAGAGATTTACTTGGGAAATGCGGGTCAAAGACAACTGGGGGCGTAGTTAGAGGAACGGCAGTGGTTCGTCTACCGATCCTTTGCGCTGTTTTCGAATTTGGAGGTCGGCTTTTCATGCCCATCTCTTCACCCGGTTTGGGTACCAAGGACATCTGATGTTTTTAAGCGTTTCCGCAAAACCCGAGCGTCTGTCAAAGCCTCCCGCGATGCGGGGGTGTCGATCTTTTCAAGAATTCGAATCGAAATATCTGACGCGTCAGAGTCCAGCCATAGAGGGGATTTTTTTAAGAATGGAAAGCCCAATTCAAATACAGATAGATAGGCCAGCGCATAGCCTGTCCCTTGGCGTGCGGCCGCCGTTAAAATAAACTTGATCAGATCAGCGCGTGGTACACTGTCTAGTCCAGAGAGTGTTTCGCTCTTTAGCGCTTTCAGGCGTGGATCCTCAGGGATCATCACGTTCGACGCCACGTCCGCAAGCTTTTGATCATCCAACGCTTCAAGGTAGTGCATCAGCTTGGCGACGCCCAATGTTTCTCCGTGGGTAAAGTTGCGCTTAAGAACCCACGCCGTTAGACCAATTTCGCCGCGGCGGACGGTTTTTTTCTTCTTGTTGGTCAGCGGAAAACGCTTCCAAAACCTCAGAAAGCCAGGGTCGTGGAGGATTGTCTTTCCAATGCAAAGCGCAAATGAGCAATAGTGAAAATTCTTATGGTCCGTTCGATAATTAAAATCCAACGCCCGGAAATTTTCAGCCTCCATTCTTGGCATGCCATAATTCGATACAGCCCCCGCGAAATCCACATCAAGCGCGCGCACATCATCCAGCCAGTCCGTTTCAGTGACTATCGGGAACCAGACCGAATCATTTATCAGGACAAGTTGCTCGGCCTCCCGAAGTGAGTCTTTTAAGGATAGAATACCGTCTCGGTAACCACCGAAATCATATCCAAAATTTGGCCGTTCGATAAATTGGTGACAGTGTTTCAAAACCGTCACCCTGTCCTCAGGATTCAATGGAATGTTTGACACGACAGTCACGCTAAGTCCTTTGGAGGACAAATATTCAAGCGTTCTGATATGCGTAGCAAGCAGACCATTGACCGGAAAAATCAGGTACACGGCCTTTTGGGGCGAAGACCCCTGCGCGCCGCGCCACATTTGCTTGTTTTTGGAAACAAAGAAATCGTAGTAATATGACCCGAACAAGAAATTGACAGCATCGACGGGCACTTCGACCGTCTGCCTCGCCAACCGTATCAACTCGCGTTTGATCTTCCAAAACTTCGGCATGTCTGAATTTCTTCCACCAAAAAGGCTTGCCTGGAACTTCGTGTTTTGACCGATCATAGACAATCGGCCTCCTTTAGGTGAACCACACGGCTCCGCGTTTGCCCTGAAACACATGTATCGCGTTTCACATTGGCGTTGCATGGGGAAGACACGTGTTTGATGTCTCAGCCGGGGCGCTCTAGTGCCAGGTCAGATCTATGACTGGCCGTTTTATCTGTTCAGCACGCGCCTTCAGCGCAGCAACACGCGGTATATGTCCTGTAATTTTTCCCTCATGTGTTTCGGCAAAAATATAGTGAATTTTTGACAGCACATCCGGTTCATAGAACAACTTCTCAAAAAGATCGACCTCCGCCCCTTCGATATCGACTTTGAGCACACCGACGTCTTGATCGAGATTGCGCATGAACTCAATCACGTCAACCTGCGGCACCTCAAAATAGTCATTCCGGGAGATATTGGACTTGTCCGATACAACCGAGCTGGATTGCGAGTTCATGATCGGATCGTCCGCGAATTCCGGATGGCGATAGAGCTTAACACTTGCCTCGCACGTCCCTGCCGCGGCTTCGATTATCTCAACATTGTCAAGATGCGCAGTGTTGGCGCGCAATTGCTCCAGCGCCCAGGGGTCGGGCTCGAATGCATAGACCCTCTTTGCGCGCTTCGCCAAAATCTGGGAATACTCGCCAATATTTGCGCCCAAATCGATCGATATCATGCCGGATGTAGAATTAACTGCATCCAGGAAACGCCACGACGTGCCGTGCAGTTCATACTTAGCCTTGTACTTGCGACCTATAAAACCTGGAACGCGGCGCAGAGTTCTGTATTTGAATCGCTTCCAATCGCTCATGTCTTCACCATTCCAAACAAATTTCCGCCAAGACTGTAACCGTTTGCTTTGATCACAACCAAGGTCCAGCCTGATCATTCTGCCGAATTGTAGCTCTGGGTTTACATTCGCTTACCTGTCCAGCGCCCAACTTTTTTCTGTGTCAGACGCCCTGTGCGTTTGCATGCCTGACACAACACTCGGACTTCAAGCCTGTTTCCTCAACAATCGCCTTTTCCGATTCCAAACTCGGAACTTCGAAACGCGTTCATGGCCCAAGATCAGCGTCGCAATTCGGCGAGCGTTCGCAGCCATCCCTTTTGGCCGCTCAAAGTAACCGCCCGCATTCCATGTTCGAACTTGATCAAAGCCCAACGGTCCTAAACCACGGTCAACCTCGCGCATCAGTTCTGCACGTCTTTTGTAATAAGCCTCTTGAGAGACTTTAGAGACAGAAGATTTTTTGAGGTGAACAAAATACTCATGCCCAACTGTCTCGGTGACTTCGACCACCTCAAGGTCCAGCAGCCCTAAATACACCAAGTCACGAACCATAAGCTCGAAAGTGGCGCCAAAAGACGCCGTGCAATGGACATCCGTATAAGCTGGATCTGGCTTTATTTGCTCAAGGTACAGTTCGTACGCTCTTTCGACATCCTGATCGACAACATAACGGTCGGGAAAACTTCTCTGCAAAGAACCGGATTGATAGCTGCCAGTCTCATCCTGATAGGTTGATTTGTTCATGACATAGTCAAGAATCGTATCGGCATCAGGTGCTGAGATGTCTTCACGATAGGCGCGTATCCAATCTGACAATCGGGTTGGGAACCGAAAATGGTCAAAGCACGCACGATAATCCGGTATTGCCATCGAAACGACGCCGCCCTCCGTCAATACTTCAGAGCATCCCCTGAGAAATTTGATCGGGTTCGGCAAATGCTCGAAGTTGTGAGACGAGATAATGTAATGAATATCGCCCGGAATATTGGCGTCATTCAGGAGCTCGCTAAGTCGGCTCGCATCACCCACAATGTCAACATTTTCGATCTCATGCACGCGTTCGTCTGGAATATGTTCCGATTTCAAGGCACGATCCTGCAGCACGTCTGTTGGGGAAATATCGAGGATCAAAACATTGTACCCATCGGCCTTTGAAGTGGCTGGGTTAAAAAACGGCGCAATCTCGATGCCTTGATTTTCACGTGTTGCGAACCGCGTGAGACGCTGCAATCTGTTGGTTTTCGTATTCACCCTAAATCCATTTTTTTAACCGCACTAAAAAGTTAGCACCAAGTTGCCCCGCCCAAAAGCACATTTCCAACCGCTATGAAAGATGCATTCTATATCGCCCTCACCCTCAGGGCTGGACCTGTCAGGCTTTAGTGCCGCTCCTGGTGCTCGTTTAAGCCACCTTTCGTTCGAAGGCGAGCGGACTTTTCCAGCCCAGTGCTGAGTGGCGGCGGCGTGGATTGTAGAAGTCGTTTAAGTATTCGAAGATGGCCATCTCAGACTGCCGTCGTGTTTCCCATGGCCTCCGCCAGATCGGCTCTGCCTAGATGGTTTTGAAGAACGTTTCGACTGCGGCATTGTCGTAGCAGTTGCCTTTGCCTCTCATGGGTACCTTGAACCCATGCTGGCGCAGGATCTTGTGGTCGTCATGCGAACAATATTGGCTGCCCCTGTCCGTGTGATGCCCTCTCGGCAGATTACTTTGTAATCGCCTGCCGGGTAATAGATGCAGCCCTCGGGTGGTGACCGGAAGGCGATAGCCATGTTCAAAGCCCGGATCGCCAGGTCACGCTTCATGCGGTTGCTGACAGCCCAGCCAATGACGCGTCGCGAATGCAAATCGAGGATGACGGCGAGATAAAGCCATCCCTCCCACGTCCAAACATAACTGATATCGCCTGCCCATTTTTGGTTTGGCTGGTCAGCCGAGAAGTTTCGATCCAGCAGGTTTGGCGCGATGCTGAACTTGTGATTGCTGTCCGTCGTGGCCTTGTATTTACGCGTCCTCACCACGGATATGCCGTTCTGACGCATCAGGCCACCGACACTCCGATGCCCAACGTTCAGCCCAATCTCCTTCAGCTCTTCGGTCATTCGTGGACGACCATAACTGCCAAGGCTGAGACGCGATTGTTCTTTGATATTCGCCAAGGTGACCAGATCCGACCGTTGCCTGCGGCTGGCAGGGCGGCGGCGGAATGCCCGCATGCCGCGCGTGCTGACACCCATAACATGGCAAAGTCGATCTGTTGGAAAGCTGCCCGCCTGTTCCTCGATGAACCTAAACCTCATAGCTTTTGTGCCGCGAAGAACTGCGTTTTTTAGAATCTCCCTCTCCTCCTTGAGGATACGGTTTTCACGCCGAAGCCGGTCATTCTCTTGGGCGAGGCTCATATCCTCTTTCGACACCACATCCGTGTCTCGGTGTGCCGTGATCCATTTGTTCAGCGTCGACATTCCGACACAAAGATCATCAGCGACCTGCTTACACGTCAGCCCACTGGTCAGTGCTATGCGCGCTGAATCTTTGCGAAATGCGTCCGTTCTTCCATGTCCCATAGTTCGTCTCCTTTGTTGCAGTAAATGCTATCAAAGGGGCGGCATCAAACCGCGACAGGTCCAGGATCGGGTCAGCGTCAGCAGCTTGCATTGACGGCGGACATTCAGCTTGTGGTCCTTGCTCACCATTTTTTGCCCCGCGTCCCAAGCAGTTGCTGCAAGGCATCGGCCAAAAAATCGCGCTCCACCACCAGCTGGCCGATCTTAGAATGCAGCTTATCGACGTCCGCAATACTCACTTGCTCAGGGACTGAACCTCGACGCGTAAATGCCGTCGCCATGTTCTCTATCGCCGCCCATTTCCAAGTGCCGATCTGGGTCGGGTGAACGCCATATTTCTTTGACAGCTCCACCATCGACATCTCCTCGCGGATTGCTTCAAGCGCAACCTTGGCTTTGAAATCGGGCGAATGGTTCTTTCGTATCGACATTTGGGATCACTACTTTCACAAGTTGATCCACCTTACCTACTGGTCCGAAATCCTGCGACCACCTCTGTTTCAGGGTAACAGCACGATCCGGCCACCGGATTATAGAAGTGGTTGTCGATCTGGCGTTTGACCTGCCGCCGATGCTAGACTTGGGGCCGATACCGCCCCGAACGGTTTTGACCATGGCCGCCTGCGGCCCACGAACGCCAGAGGTGTGAGATGCGCACAAACCGGGTCATTCACGTCGTCGGCTGCCATGCCGAAGGCGAGGTCGGCGATGTCATCGTCGGCGGCGTCGCACCGCCACCCGGCGATACGATCTGGGAACAATCGCGCTGGATTGCGCGCGATAACAGCTTGCGCAACTTCGTGCTGAACGAGCCGCGTGGCGGCGTGTTTCGCCATGTCAACTTGCTGGTGCCGCCAAAGGATCCGCGCGCCGCGATGGGCTGGATAATTATGGAACCCGCCCATACGCCGCCCATGTCGGGATCGAACTCCATCTGCGTGGCGACCGTGCTTTTGGATACCGGCATCATTGCGATGACCGAGCCGGAAACCAGATTTGCGCTTGAGGCACCGGGCGGGCTGGTTGAGGTGGTCGCGACCTGCGCGAACGGCAAGGCGCAATCCATCCGCGTCACCAACCACCCGAGTTTCGCGCAAAAACTTGGTGCCAGACTTGAAGTGGCAGGCCTCGGCACGCTGTGCGTCGATACCGCTTATGGTGGCGACAGTTTCGTGTTGGTTGATGCGGCCTCGGTTGGCTTTACGCTGGCACTGGACGAGGCGCGCGATCTGTCGGAAACCGGCATGAAGATAACCCGCGCCGCCAGCGAACAGCTTGGCTTTACCCATCCGACAAACCCCGACTGGGCGCATATTTCATTTTGCCAGTTCACCGCCCCCCTCGCCGTCGAAAACGGCGTCAAAACCGGGCGCAATACCGTAGCGATAGAGCCCGGGAAACTGGACCGCTCGCCCACCGGCACCGGCTGTTCGGCACGTATGGCAGTCCTTCATGCGCGCGGCGAACTGGCCGTGGGCGAGGCGTTCACCGGCATCTCTATTCTTGGCAGCCGGTTCAATTGCCGGATCGAGGCGGCGACCGATCTGGCGGGCACCGCCGCGATCATCCCGTCGATTTCCGGGCGCGCATGGATCACCGAAACCAAGCAGCTTTTTTGCGATCCGGCCGACCCATGGCCCGAAGGCTACCGCATCGGAGATACCTGGCCGATGCGCAAAGCCAAGGCGTAGCCGCGCAGCCCATAACGCATCTTGGCCTGAAGCGGGCTGCATGCCGCTTGCCCGGCGAATGGGCCCGCCAGATCGGGCCTTTGGCCCGGACCTGACCACAGGTTTTCTGGACAGCTCCGGTGCGATGCTATAGGGCCAGATTGCAATGACCCAGCAAAACACTCACCTTCTGCAAGATGATCGCACAACCGGCCCCCGGCGCTTCTTGATGCGGGGCTTGTGGCCGGTGGCGGCGCTGTTGATTGCGGCTGTGGTGATCATGCCGATCTTGTCGGTCATCTGGATAGCGCTGACCCCGACCGAAAATATCTGGGGGCATCTTCTGTCAACAACGCTGCCGCGCTATTTGACCAACACCGCGATATTGACGCTGAGCACGGCGGCGGCGGCGGCGGCGGTCGGAACCGGAACGGCATGGCTGATAACGATGTACCGCTTTCCGATGTCGCGGCTGATCGAATGGCTGTTGCTGATGCCGCTGGCGATCCCGGCCTATATCGGGGCCTATGCGCTGGTGGATTTCTTGGAGTATTCGGGCCCGGTGCAGACTGCGCTGCGCGCCAGTTTCGGTTGGGGCAATGCCCGCGATTACTGGTTCCCGCAGATCCGGTCGCATTGGGCGGCGGTGGTGGTGCTGACGGCGGCGCTTTACCCTTATGTCTACATGCTGGCGCGCGCCGCATTTCGCGAACAATCGGGCGGCAGTTATGAGGTGGCGCGGGCTTTGGGGGCCGGGCCTTGGGGGCTTTTTTGGCGTGTGGGCCTGCCGCTTGCCCGCCCCGCAATTGCCGCAGGCACTGCGATTGTGATGATGGAGACGGTGAATGATTTCGGCGTTGTCGATTTCTTCGCCATTCAGACCCTGACCACCGGGATTTTCAGCATATGGCTAGAAAGCGGCAATGCCGGAGGGGCGGCGCAGTTGGCCTGCCTGATCCTTGCGGTGATCCTGGTACTGGTGAGCCTTGAAAAATCCGGGCGCAAGCACCTGCGCTTTCACGCCGCAGCCCGTCACAGCCGCCCCATCGCAAGAGTTGCGCTGCCACGGTTCGCGGGTCTGGTGGCAATGGGTCTTTGCCTGCTTCCCTTTGTGATCGGCTTTGTCTTGCCGCTGCTGGTGATTGGCGCGCAGGC
>JBAUHP010000540.1:0-5876 GCA_049680345.1 Albidovulum sp.
CAAGCCAGCCAAACACCGGCGGCAAATCCCAAGCCCCAAGATCAATCTCGGCGCCCAGATTTTCGGGCAAGACGCGCGGCAGGTTTTCGGTCAGCCCGCCGCCGGTGATATGGGCCAAGCCATGCACGCCGCCTGCACGAATGGCCGCCAGGGTTTGTTTGACGTAAAGCCGCGTCGGTGCCAGCAATTCGGCCCCAAGGCTGGCCTCGCCAAACGGCGCTTTGGCCTGCCAATCAAGGCCGGACAGTTCCACAACCTTGCGCACCAGGGAATAACCGTTGGAATGCACGCCGTTGGACGCAAGGCCCAAAAGCACATCGCCTTCCACCACCCCTTCGGGCAGGCTGCAACCGCGTTCCATTGCCCCCACGGCAAAGCCCGCCAGATCGAAATCACCGCCATGATACATGCCCGGCATTTCTGCGGTTTCACCGCCCACCAAAGCACAGCCGGACTGCGCGCAACCCTCTGCAATGCCTTCAATGATGGTTGTGGCCTGATCCAGATCCAGCTTGCCGGTGGCGAAGTAATCCAGAAACAACAGCGGTTCGGCACCTTGGCAGACCAGATCATTGACGCACATCGCCACCAGATCAATGCCGATGGTGCCCACATTTCCGGTGTCGATGGCGATGCGCAGCTTGGTGCCAACGCCATCGGTAGCCGCCACCAAAATCGGATCGCTGAAGCCCGCGGCTTTAAGATCAAACAAAGCGCCAAAGCCGCCAAGACCAGACATGCTGCCCGGTCGCGCGGTCCGCTTGGCCGCCGGTTTGATCCGCTCGACAAGCGCATTGCCCGCGTCGATATCGACGCCTGCATCTGCATAAGTCAGCCCGTTCTTGCGCTTGTCCATCACTGCCCCCGTGCGGTTTCGCGCATCGGATAGACCAATGCGGCGGCGCTGTCTACGCCTCAGCCTTACAGGCCAACGGCTTCAAAGCCATCTCCGGCAATTTTGACCCTGCAAGGGTTAAGCGCCCCCATATGTGCGCCCAAGATCACGCTTTGATCAGCAGCCGCGCGCCCAAGGATCATGCGGCGCGTTGCAGCGGCTTGTTGCGGGTCATTGTCATATATCACCGTCCAGTCGGGGTGGGGCAACTGATAGGCCGGGCAATGCATTACATCGCCAAGGACAAGAACCCGCCGATCACCGCCGTCTATTTCAAGGCCGATATGGCCCGGCGTATGGCCGGGCAATGCCATGATTTTCAGGCCGCTGGCAATGTCATCACCATCACCGACAAGATCGACACGGCCCTCATAGGGGGCAACCGCCGCGCAAGCCGCGCTTGTTTTGGGGTCGTCAAGACACTGCCATTCATGCGGCGATAGCACCAATCGGGCTTGCGGAAAGGCCGCCTTGCCGTTTTCGCCAAGCAGCCCGCCATAATGGTCTGAATGCAGATGGGTTATCAGGATCTGATCGACCTGATCAGGCCTGATACCCAAGGCGGCAAGGCTTTGATGAAACCGGCTGGCATTCGGGCCAAAATTGCCCGCCGAACCGGTATCAACCAAAAGCACCCTCCCCGGTCGCCGGATCACGAATGCGCCGATCTCAAGCCGGAATTCTTCGTCTTGTGGCACACCTGCCTCAGCCGGATCAAAGGCAGGAAAAACTGTGTTCGGCATTTCGCTATGGCCATCGGCCACGTAGCAGATACGCCAGCCGCCACATTCCAGATCCCTAAACATCCCGTCTCCTCCCGATACCAAATCCCGGGTACGAACATTTATGATAAGATCACATGCTTGACCAAGATGCGCCAGCCCCCTAAAGCTGCCACAGGTCGGGCCTGTAGCTCAACTGGTTAGAGCAGGGCGCTCATAACGCCTTGGTTGGGGGTTCGAGTCCCTCCGGGCCTACCAAAAAATCCGTAAGTATTTGATTTTATTATATTTGCGACAACCAAAGGGGCCCCGGCCATGCCCCGAATGGCTAATGTAGTTTACAATCTCGACGGCCCCACGAAATCATGTCGAATCTGCTGGCCGACAGAGCCATTCAAAACAGCCTATCAGCGCATCGCCTCAGTTTTACCGACGCCAATGCGGCAGCCCCAAGCAAAATACCAATACCTCTAAGGCCGACTTATGCCGTTGTTGCGGTTTTGACTGGCAGGTGGGCCCCGGCTTGGCTATGTCGGGCACGCGATCAGACCCAAGGAGAGAATAATGTCCGATATCATCCGTCACGAGACCGGCAAGCGTATGTCGCCCGCCGTCATCCACAATGGCACCATCTATCTTGCAGGCCAGGTTGGCGAGCCGACAGGCGATGCCACCAGCCAAACGCATGAGATTTTGGCGAAAGTCGAACGGCTTCTGGCATTGTCGGGATCGGACAAGACCCGCATCTTGCGCGCCGAAATCTGGCTGGCCGACATGGCTGATTTCGACAAGATGAATGCGGTTTGGGATGCTTGGGTTGCCCCCGGCCACGCCCCTGCCCGCGCCACCGGCGAATCCAAGCTCGCCACACCAGATTATCTGGTCGAGATTATCATCACGGCCGCACAGAAATAAGAAAAAGGGCTATCCGCCCCTTTGGGGGCGTCCATTGAGTTAGAGTCAATGGACGCTTCTTGCGGGGCTGCGTCCCCGAGACCTGACAAGTTTAGCCTTTAAGGGCTTTGACCATAACGCAAAGAATTTCGAACATGATGGTTGCACCCAGATAGGCGGTATTGCCGGATGGGTCGAAAGGTGGCGACACCTCCACCACATCGGCACCGACGATATCAAGCCCCATACATTCGCGTACCACCTGCATGGCCTGATAGGCGTTCGGTCCGCCCCATTCCGGCGTGCCGGTGCCGGGTGCCACCGAGGGATCGACAAAGTCGATATCGTAGGAAAGATAGGTCGGCTCTTGCCCGACAATCTCGCGCGCCTCGGCCATCACATCGGGAATGCCGCGGGCAAAAACCTCTTCCATGCGGATGATACGGATCCCATGTGCCGCAGCGAAATCGATATCCTCAAAATCATATGCCGATCCACGAATGCCAATCTGAACCATGCGCTTAGGGTCCAAAAGCCCCTCTTCCACCGCTGATCGGAACGGGTTGCCATGGGTCAAGACCTTGCCGCCGAAATAGGTCGGGTACAGATCGGTATGGCTGTCGAAATGTATCAGCCCCAGCGGCTTGTCGCGGGCGATCCCGCGCAAAATCGGCAAGGTGCACAGATGGTCGCCGCCGGCCGATAACGGGCGAATACCGCGTTTCTTAAGGTCAGTGTAATAGGCCGAGAACCGATCAAGTGTGTCCATCACATCGACCGGATTGGGACCGACATCGCCCAGATCGGCGCAAGCCGCGGCCTCAAACGGGCGAATGCGGTGAAGGCTATGTTCCGCGCGGATCATCGTCGATGCATCACGCATCGCGCGCGGCCCATGGCGCGGGCCGGGGCGGTTCGACACGGCACTGTCAAAAGGCAGACCCAGCAGGCCAATCTCCACATCACCTATCTTCGGGTGATCAAGTGGGACATGTGGCAAGCGCATAAAGGTGGCGATACCCGCAAAGCGCGGCATCTGCATGCCAGAGATAGGTTTGAAAAACGTATCCGTCACAAAATTACTCCCCTGAACGATTTGGAGAGAAGATGAACCGGGATTGGCGAAAGGTAAAGATCACGCGTCGAGTTCTGCGTCCCAATAAAGAAAATCCATCCAGCTATCGTGCAAGAAATTCGGCGGAAAGCGACGGCCGATGTTTTGCATTTCTTGTGCATTTGGCTGATGTGGTGGTTTGCGCAGATGAAGGCCCGAGTTCTTCAGGGATTTGTTCGCCTTTTTGAGGTTGCACGGCGAACAGGCCGCGACGACATTTTCCCAGCTGGTAACCCCGCCCTTTGACCGAGGGCAGACATGATCAAAGGTAAGATCACCGCGCGAGCCGCAATATTGGCAGCAAAACTCATCCCGCAAAAAAAGATTAAAGCGCGTGAAGGCCACGCGCTTTTGAGGTTTCACATAATCCTTCAGCACCACGACCGAGGGTATTCGGAAGGCGCTTCGTTGCGAATGCACAACTTCATCATACTCCGCCAAGATGGTCACCCGGTCCAAGAACACCGCCTTGATCGCATCTTGCCAGGGCCATAGCGACAAGGGGTAATAGGACAACGGCCGGTAATCAGCATTCAGCACAAGGGCCGGGCAGCGTTTCAAAGCCGCCGGTTCGCGCACAAAGCCCGTTCTGAATTCAAGATCTTCGATTCTATCGAGCATTAAACACTCCGATATCGTCCAATCCGCCTCGTAGTTCCCCTGGGGCGGAAGCCCGCACCAACTTACCCACAACTATATATAGCGTTTTTTCTCTGACAAGCCCGATATAACCCTGATTTGCACCAGATCTGTGACAATCACGCGCTTCGCATGCCGCATGAAATGGTCAATATCAGAATTTGTGATCGAAAAGTTGGAATTCAATATCGATCCGCACGCATTTGCCCGATGCCGTCGGGCCGCCTGAAACAGCCCAAATGGGCCGCGCAACCGCAGCCCATCAATGCCAGATAGGTTCTGTGGGTGACTTAGCGGCGCTGGCCGCGTGATCCGGCGGCAACTTTCGCAAGCTTGGCCTTTGGCATTGCGGCCAAAGCAGCGCTTGCAAGTATCACAGCTGAAACAACGGTAACAAAGACTACATGCATCGAAAGATTCCCCATTCCACCACCTTAACTTAGTGGCTTTGAATGGATGTGCAAGGCCTTCACAGCCGACCTTTAAGGAATTGCAAGGCAACCGAAAGCCCGTCGGGCGCAATTCCGTGGCCTGTCCCTTTTGACACATGGCCGTAAGTTTCAAACTCCGCATCGGTCAAGGCACGGCCAGCCAAGCCCATATCCGCGAATGGCACCACCTCATCGGCATCGCCGTGGATAAGCAGTACCGGTGGTTTTGAGATCGCCTCGGCGGCCAATGCCTCGGGCTGCAAAAGCCTGCCGGAAAAGGCGACGATACCCGCAATGGGCTGGGCGCGGCGCGGTGCGACATGCAGCGCCATCATCGTGCCTTGCGAAAAGCCGACAATCGCAAGCTGCTCTGGCCCCAGACCGGTTGCGGCAAGCTGTTGGTCCAAAAACGCATTCAGATCAACCGTAGCCAGTGCCAGCCCCTTGGCCGCCGCCGCTTCGGAGGATCCGTCGATCCATGGAATCGGAAACCACTGCCGCCCCATGGGGCTGCCCGCGCAGGCCTCGGGCGCGTCTGGTGCGACGAAGCGGGTGTCTGGCAGATGCGGTGCCAAAGGGTCTGCCAAACCAAGAAGATCGGCGCCGTCTGCCCCGTAACCATGCAAAAACACCACAAGTGAGCGCGCCTTGCCCGATGTCGCCTCTTTCACCCCAAACTGCAATTCACGCGTCATCTAGATCCCCTCACGGCTTTTCCGAACCCGGTAGTAAGCCCACAAAGCGCGCGCTGCAACCGCCCGCCATGGAGACCAGTCCTCAGCCATGGCGCGCAGGGCCTTCTCGCTAGGACGCGCAGGCAGATCGAACGCCAATCGCGCGGCCTCTTGCAAGGCCAGATCACCGGGCGCGAACACATCCGCCCGCCCCAGTGAGAACATCGCATAAACCTCAGCGGTCCAACGGCCGATGCCCGGCAAGGCCACAAGGGCCGCAATCACCGCTTCATCGGGGGCGGTTTTCAGGGCGTCATAGTCAATCCCGGATTGCGCCAAAGCCAAAGCATAACGGATTTTTTGCCGTGAAAGTCCGCAAGCACGCAGATCATCCTCGCCAGCCGCCGCCACGTTTTCGGCCTTGGTCAACCCCGCGGCCTCCAGCCGGCCCCATATCGCATCCGCCGACGCGACCGAGACTTGCTGCCCCATGATGATATCCAGCAA
>JBAUHP010000541.1:0-2341 GCA_049680345.1 Albidovulum sp.
GTCTCGGCGATCTGGGCCGTGGTGATGCCCAGCCGAGCGGCTTCATTTTCGCGCGGGGTGATTTGTACTTCGGGCCGGGGCAGGGCACCCTCTGCCGATACGTTGGCCAGCAACGGATCGCCGCGCAATGCCTCTTCCAGCTGACGAACGGCGGTGTTGAGGTCGTCGCCATTGGCCGATTTGATCGAGAATGAAATATCACGCTCGCCGCGGTCATTGAGCTTGAAGATCCGCACATCGGGCACGACGGCAAGGCGTTGGAACACTTCCGCCTCGATCTGGTTTTGCGGGCGCACCCGGCCATGCGGCGTCACTTCAGGCACCAGCGCGCCAAGCAAGGGCGTGCGGCGCAAGATCGTGCTGATCTTGAGCAAGAGCGAGTGATCCAGTTTTTCAAGCTCGACCGTGACCGAGGCGCGGCGGATGTCGAGATCGCCAGTGGGCGAAGAGCCGCCAAGCACAAAGACCGCATCAACCCCGTCCACATCCTTGATCGCATCGCGCATCTGGCTGGTGGTGCGGTCGGTATCGGCCAGCGCCGAGCCGGTCGGCAGTTCCACCGATATCGCAAAGCGCGACACATCTTCGGGCGGCAAGAAGCTGCCCGGAATGCGCACCATGAAGATGACCGAGATGATCAGCACGACAATCGCCGCCATCAGCGTCAGGTAATAATTGCGCACCTTCAGACCCACGCCGGGCAGCCGCCAGGTTTTGAGCGTGAACGCGATCATCCGCAAATAGCCGCGCATGATGGCGCCATCCTTGTCGCCATGTTCCAGATTGGCGTCTTTCGATCGCATCAGATAGGCCGCCATCAGCGGCGTGATAAGTCGGGCCACAAGCAGTGAAAACAGCACGGCTATGGCAACTGTCAGGCCAAATTGCCTGAAATACTGCCCCGGAATGCCGGGCATGAACGACACCGGCACAAACACCGCGACGATGGTCATGGTGGTGGCAATCACCGCGAGGCCAATTTCATCCGCCGCTTCGATGGCCGCACGGTAAGGGGTTTTGCCCATGCGGATATGGCGCGCGATATTCTCAATCTCGACAATCGCGTCATCAACCAAGATGCCGGTGGCAAGGGTCAGGGCAAGGAAGCTGACAAGGTTCAGCGAAAAGCCCAAAAGATCCATGATGTAAAAGGTGGGGATCGCCGAAAGCGGCAAGGCCACGGCCGAGATCAGCGTGGCGCGCCAGTTCTTCAAGAACAGCATGACGACGATCACAGCCAATAGCGCGCCTTCAAGCAAGGTATGCAGGGCGGATTCGTAGTTGCCATAGGTATAGAAGACGGAATCATCGACCTTGGTGATCGCCACTTCAGGGTAATCGGTGCGCAGTTGCGCGATGGTGGTTTCAACGGTTTCGGCCACGGAAACCTCGCTTGCCCCCTTGGCGCGGAAGATCGCGAATGTGACCACCTGGTTACCATTATGGCGCGAGAATGAGCGCAGCTCTTCATAGGTGTCGCTGATCGTGCCCAGATCGCCCAAACGCACGAAACGGCCACCAGGCAGGCCGATTACGGTATCGGAAAGCCGTTGAACAGAGGTTGCATCGCCAAGCGTGCGGATGGCTTGTTCGCCGTCACCAAGCTTGCTGCGCCCCGATCCGATATCGGCATTGGTGGCGCGCAGCTGCGCATTCACCGCTGGGGCTGTGATGCCGTAACTGTCAAGCTTCATTGTATCCAGCTCGATCAAAATCTCCCGATCTGCCCCGCCGTAGCGGTCAATCCGCCCGATGCCGGGGCGCGACCGCAAGGCACGCATCACCTTGTCATCGACATACCAAGACAGCTCTTCAATATTCATGCCTGGTGAGGAGACGGCGAAGGTCAAGATCGCTTGCCCCTCGACGTCGATCTTGGACACCACGGGGGCTTCGATCTCGGACGGCAGGTTGCCGCGCACCCGGTCAACCGCATCTTTCACGTCGTTCAGGGCGGTTTGGGTCGGGACCGACATCTGAAATTCGACCACAGTCGTGGACAGCCCGTCATTGACGGAAGAGAAGATGCTCTTGGCACCGGTGATCCCGGCCAAGGCATCCTCGACCTCGCGGGTCACTTGCGATTCCAGCTCGGCAGGGGCGGCGCCGGGCTGGGCAACCGAAACCGCAATCAGCGGCACGTCGATATTGGGAAAACGGGTGATGGGAAGGGCATAGAAGGACTGAATGCCCAGCACGGTCAAGATGAAGAATGCCAAAATGGGCGCGATCGGATTTCGGATCGACCAGGCTGAGAAGTTCATGCCGCCCCCTAGTTCGTGACCGGTGCGGGCATGGCCGCCACCGGGTTCACAATATCGCCGTCGCGCACGAAAGACGC
>JBAUHP010000542.1:0-6569 GCA_049680345.1 Albidovulum sp.
CTTTTCAGCCGCGCCCGGACGACCGAACAAACGAAGGCAAGGTTGAACACCACATGGCTGACGATGATCGTATGCAGGCCCATGGTGACATTGAGCAATGAGAAAAAGCTAAGCAGGGCGATGGCCAGAACGATGTCGGGAATGATCATCGGGGCGAAAATGATCGTCTCGATGAAGCGACCTTTGCGGCGGCGAATCTCAACCCCCACAGCCAGAAGCGAGCCCAGTATCGTCGCCAGAATGGTCGAGACGACCGCAACAAAAAGCGTGTTTCCCGCGGCCTCCATTATGTCGCTGTTTTCCATCAGCGCGCCGTACCATCTGGTCGAAAACCCGGTCCATGCGGTTGGCAGGCCACCCTCATTGAACGACAGCGCAAAAAGGACCGAAATCGGGATATAGAGAAAGGCAAAGACCGCACCCAGGATCAGCAACATCAAACGAAACGCGAAGCGATCATGCATCTTACACCCCATCCGGGCGCGTGCCCGAGGCACGTTCGGTGGCAAAGGTCTGCAAGGTCAAAAGCCCCATCATAACCGCGATCAGCACCATCGACAGCGCGGCACCAAAGGGCCAGTCATTGGCCGTCAGGAATTGCGCATAAACAAGATTGCCGATCATCTGGAACTGCCCACCCCCCAAAAGTGCAGGTGTTACGAAATTGCCGATGGACAGCACGAAAACGAAGACAAACCCAACGGCAATTCCCGGCATGGTCATCGGCAATGTGACGCGGCGAAAGGTTGTCCAGCCCGACCCGCCCAAATCGCGCGACGCCTCGGCGATTTCGGGGTTCAGCCGCGACAGGGGCGCATAGCAAGCAAGGATCACGAAAGGCAGGTAATTGTACAAAAGCCCGATCACAACGGCCGTTTCGGTGTACAAAAGCTTGGGCATTTCGCCCTCGTACCCCAGCCATTGCGCGACACCGGCGATCAGCCCTTCGCGGTTCAAAAGCACGATCCAGGCATAGGTGCGCACCAGATAGTTCGACCAAAACGGCAGCACTGCAAGAAACAGCAAGGCAGGCTGGTGGCGGCGCGGCATCGCGGCGATTGCATAGGCGGCGGCGTAGCCGATAACCACGGCAAGGCTGGCCGACAGCCCCGCGATATAGGCGGATTTGAGGAAGATCCCGAAATAAAGCGGATCAAACACCAACGCCAGATTTTCCAGAGTGAAGGTGTATTCGATCCCGCCGTAAATGCCGCGCCGAAAGAATGCCAGCACAAGGATCAGCAGACACGGCACCACCATCAACCCGGTCAGCCACATCAATGCGGGTGACATCAGATAAAGCGACTTGCGGTCATTCATTGGATAGCTGTCCGCTTGGGGCCAAAAGGCGTGGGCGGCCCGGCGTTTGGATCACGCCGGGCCGCAAGGTGCGCAGTTATTGGGCGGCCTTGATCTCGGACACGGCGCGCGAATAGGCGCGCTGGGCTTCGCCCACATCAAGAAGCTGCTCATGCGCCAGCAACTCGGCGGGCGTCATGCCCATATTCGGGAAAGTTTCGATCAGGCCGGGATCCAGACCTTCCATCGCGGCCTGATTTGGCACTTTGTACAAGATGTTCTCTGCCGCCCAGCGGTGGTTGCCAGCGTCCAGAACATAATTGACGAACTGATAGGCCGCCTCTTTGTGTTCAGAGTTTTTCAAGATCACCATCGTGTCCACCCACAGATCCGAGCCTTCGGTCGGGATGATGTATTTGATATCGGGGTTTTCACCGATACCGTAGTTGCACCACCCATCCCAGGCCTGCACCAGTTCCGCCTCGCCCGAGACCAGCTTGGCGTAGAAGGTGGTATCGTCGTAGGCCAGAAGGGTCTTCTTGGCCGAGATCAACAGATCGCGAACTTCGTCAAGTTTGGCCTGATCGGTTTCATTGACCGAATAGCCTTTGGCCAACTGTCCAGCGGCCAGCAACCAGCGGTCTGTCGCAAGCATGGTGGTCTTGCCGCTGACGGCCTCACTTGGGGCAAGCAGATCCATCCAGCTGTCGGGCGCTTCGGCCAGAAGGTCAGAGCGGTAGCAAAGCCCGGTTGTGCCCCAGGCATAGGGCACTGAAAACATATTGCCCGGATCGTGCTGCAACGCACCGGCTTCGGCATAAAGATTGCCGATATTCGGCAGTTTCGCGTGATCCAGATCTTCGGCCAGACCAAGGTTGTGCAAGACCTCGGCAAAGGGCGAAGACACGAAAACCACATCATAGCCTTTGCCTTGCGAGGCGATCAGCTTGCCCATGATCTCTTCATTGGTGGCATGCAAAACCAGCTCTGCACTATTGCCGCTGGCGGTGTTGAAGGCGTCGATTGCGTCGGGCGCCATGTAACCATCCCAGTTTGACACAACCAGGTCTTCCGCGAAAATCGCCGTCGCGCCACATGCCAGACCCGCGCTGAGCATCGCCGCGACAGCCGCTTTATTTCGGAACATATCGAACCTCCATCTAAACTGTTGGACCATCGCCATGTGGAAACAGGCGATGCGTGTTGGTGGCACGGCTCTTGCTGGCCGTTGCTAAAGACAGTATTGTTTATCAAAAAAATACGTCAATTTGTATTTGCTGTTCTTTCGTCGATCTTGGTTGATGCACTACGGGACGGATCGGAATTTGAGATGAGTGACCAGCGCCGCAATACCCGCCAAAGCCATCTGAGCCTTGCGCAGCAGATCGTGCATCTGGCGTTGGAGCGCGGCATGAAGCGCGGCGACCATCTGCCGGAATTCGCATTCTCAAAGGCTTGCAATGTGTCGCGCACCCCCATTCGATCTGCATTCAAGCTGCTGGAAGATAATGATATTATTGAACGCCGTGGCGAGGGTGGTTATATCTTGGCGGTTGAGGCAACCGAAGGCTTTGCCGTGGCGAAAAGGCGGCTGCAAGAGCTTGAAGGATCGCTTGCAAGCCGGATTTTGGCGGACCGGGGCGAGCGTCGGATTGGTGATGTGCAGTCCGTCAGCGCCCTGGTGCGGCGCTATGAGGTATCGCGCAACGTGGTACTTAATGCGCTAAAAATACTGTCAAATGATGGTTTGGTCACGCAACTGCCCGGCCGCGCCTGGGCATTTCAGCCCATGCTTGATTCGCCGCGCGCTATTGATGAAAGCTTTGCGATGCGGCTGTTGCTGGAACCACAGGCCATTCTTGCGCCCGGTTTCGCCCTTGACGCCAAGCGCGTGGCCGTGCTCCGCAGTCAGATGGATGAGGTCCTGCAAATGACCGGCGGGCGGATGACGGCTGCGGGGTTTCGCAGGCTTGATACAGAGTTTCACACCCTGATCGCCGAATGCTCTGGCAACCGCTTTGTGCGCGGCGCGTTGCTGGCCCATCACAAATTGCGCAGTGCGACGCAAAAAGACACATCCATCCCGGAATTCCGGCTCAAACAATCCTTGCAAGAGCATCAAGAGATTTTGGACAGTCTGGAGCGCAATCAGTTCGAACTGGCCGCAGACCAGATGGTCTTGCATCTTCGCCGCTCTTGTATCCGCAGGCCCGAGGCCGCAAATCGCGGCATCCCGCCACTTGTCAGAGGCCCGCGCGCATGACCCATGGCCCAACCGTGGCACTTTTCCCCGAGGCCAGTTTTGGTGCCGCCCTCAATTGCGTGGGCATAGCACAAGAATTGCGCCGGCTTGGCGCAACCCCGGTGTTTATCTGCCATCCGGGATTTACCGGGGTCTTCAACGAATACGGGTTCAAGGAATATCACCTGCCCGCAGGCCCGCAAAACAGCGCACAGTCGGTCGAGGATTATTGGCAAAGCTTCATCACTACCCATCTGCCGCATTTCAACCTGACCCCCTTCGACCAGTTGCCGACCTATGTCGCCCCCACATGGGATGCCATCGTCAGCACCGCCGAGGCGGCCGACGAAGGGCTGCGCGCGGTGCTGGAGCGGATCAAGCCTGATATGATCTTGCTCGATAACGTGATCATGTTCCCGGCCATCGCCAATGCCGGATGCCCTTGGGTTCGTGTCGTTTCTTGCACCGAAACCGAGATTCCCGACCCCAATGTGCCGCCCTATCTGTCAGGCCTGCCGCCCGAGGATACCAAGGCCTGCAATCGGTTCAAAACGGCCTATCTCAAACAAACCGCCGCCCCGCACCGCCGCTATAATGAGTTTCGAAAGACCCACGGGTTGGCCCCCTTGCCTGCCGGCTCATTTCTGGAAGCATCGCCCACGCTGAACCTGATGCTCGCACCCTCTGCCATCCGCTATCAGCGCGCCTTACCCTTGCCCGAAGATCGCTATGTCTTCTTGGAGGGTTGCGTGCGCGCCGAAGGCCATTTCGCGCCGCCGCAAATGCGCGTCAGCCACGCACCGCTGGTCTATATGAGCTTTGGCTCACTTGGCGCGATAGACACGCCGCTTATCGCCCGGATGATTGATGTGTTCGCCTCGGTTCCGGCGCGGTTCTTGATCAATGTCGGCGGGTTCCTGGATGCTTACCGGCATGTGCCCGACAATGTGTCCTTGGGCAGCTGGTTCCCGCAGCCATCTGTCGTGGCGCGGTCAGACGTCTTTATCCACCATGGCGGCAACAACAGTTTTTGCGAGGCACTTTACCACGGGGTGCCGTCTTTGGTGATGCCCTACTGCTGGGATGGCCACGACAACGCACAACGCGCCGAGGCAACCGGATTGGGCAAGCGTCTGGATCGCCGCGACTGGGGCGCGCAGCGGCTTTACGATACGATCCTTGGGCTTTTGCAAGATGATGCAATGCGCGACCGGCTAAGCGGGGTTTCAAAGGCAATGCAGGCGCAACCCGGCACCGAACGCGCCGCGCGTGCTGTGTTGGCGGCTTTGACGCGCACAGTGGATGCGCCGCTGGCCTGATGCGGGATCGTTCCAAACCGATACACTCGGCTCTTGCGCAGACCTCCAAGTTTTTCGATAAGGGTGCATCTACGAAGGAGTTCGCCCATGCGCGCGCGTATCTATCAGCCAGCCAAGACCGCCATGCAGTCAGGCACCGCCAAAACCCATCAATGGGTGCTGGAATTCGCCCAGGCCAGCGGGCGCGAGGTTGATCCGTTGATGGGTTGGACCAGTTCGGGCGACACCCAAGCGCAGGTCAGACTGCGTTTCGACAGCCGCGAGGCAGCCGAAGCATATGCCGCGCAAAAGGGCATAGAGGTGACGGTGACCGAACCCCATGCCCGCAAACAAAACATCCGCGCGCGCGGCTACGGCGAAAACTTCGCGACCGATCGTAAGGGCGCCTGGACCCATTAGGGCGCCTGGAACGATTGGGGCGGTTGCAACCCAAGGGCATACCTGCGGTTGAATTTTTCTGAAAATCTGTGTTGACTGGCGGTTGCCGTCTTATGGGCGCGATCCAATTCAGCCGAAGGAATTCAGCACCGTGTTCTTGCGCACCAGCCTTGCAACTTTGCTGCTTATCTCTGCCTCCGCCGCATATGCGGCCCCTGCAACCCCTGAAGGGGCCGCACATTTGCGGGATGTGTTCCAAACCTATTTTGGCACAACCGAAGGTCTGATCAGCGTAGAGCCTGCGGGCGAAAGCTATGACGTCAGCATTGATGTAGCCCCCCTTGCCGCATTTGCCCCCGAAGGCGAGGTGTCGTTCAGCGCCACCCCATACCGCATTACCTTGACCGACCAAGGCGATGGCATCTGGGCCACAGCACAAGATCAGGACTTTGATCTGACGCTTTCGGTGCCAGGTGCGATTGAACTTTCGATGAAGGCCGCGTCGATCAAGGGTTCGGGCGTGTTTGACGAAAAGCTGATGGCCTTTGTCAGCGCGACTTACGACTTTACCGATCTGCGCATTGACGAAACCATCGGGCAACTGGGGAAAGACCAGATGAAGGTGGCTTACCGGATCACCTCGGGCCACTACGAATCGCAAGCGCGCGCCGGTGCGGATGGCGGTGTCGACGGTGAAATCAGCATGGCGATGAATGATCTGTCAGAGGTCTTTACCATTCCCCGGCCATTGGATGGCAGCAGCGCCGGTATGAAGATTACTGCCGATGCCGACAGCTACATTATTGAGCAATCGAACACTGGCATCAGGACCAAGGGTCTTTATGGGTTGTTGGCCTGGTTCGTGGCGCATCCGTCACCCGAGGCAATCACCGCAGATCAGGAGGAACTTCGCGCGCTTTTGCAAGGCGGCGTGCCAGTTTTCAACGCGATCGAGCTGACCGGCAAGCTGGACGGGCTGCGTGTTTCAACCCAATGGGGCGAGTTTTACAGCAAGACGGCGCATGTCGTGTTGGCGGCCAATGGCATCGTCAAGGATGGGATGTTTCGCGAAGGGATCACCCTTTCGGGGCTGAGCATCCCCAAGGGCATAGCACCCGATTGGGCAAGTGAACTTTTGCCGGAAAACCTGTCCTTCGACTTTGCCGTGTCGCGGTTTGATGTGGCAACACCTGTTGGCATGTTGATCAAAGCCTTTGATCTGACCCAAGATCCGCCGGTAGATGAAGCAATGTCAGAAGCCTCGCTGATGGCCTTCTTACCAGAGGGCGAGGTGGATATCACCATCGCACCGGGCCAGATCAGCAATGATC
>JBAUHP010000543.1:0-13298 GCA_049680345.1 Albidovulum sp.
TGCATGCCTGCGGGCATGACGGCCATATGACAATGCTGTTGGGCGCGGCTGAACTGCTGGCCCGCGACAAGGGTTTTGACGGCACCGTGGTGTTTTTGTTCCAGCCCAACGAAGAACACGGGCTGGGTGCCAAGGCGATGATTGATGAAGCTGTGCTTGACCGCTTTGGGATCGAGGAGGTCTATGCGATCCATAACCTGCCGGGCGCAGCTGCGGGGCATGTCTCGACCCGCGTGGGCCAGATCTGCGCCAGCGAAAGCCTGTTCACGATTGAGATTACCGGTAAGGGCGGCCATGCCTCGATGCCGCAGCTTGGCGTAGATGCGATCACCGTCGGTGCCGAGATGGTTCTGGCCTTGCAGACCGTGGTTTCGCGCAAGCTTGCACCCGGTGCCGGGGCGGTGGTTTCGGTGACCGAGTTTTTGACCGACGGCCAGCGCAATGTGCTGCCGGGTCATGCGACGCTTAAGGGCGATGTGCGTGCGCGTGTGCCCGAAGACCGCTTGGCCGTTGAGCGCTTCATGCGCCAGATCGTGGGTGGCGTCGCGGCCACCCACGGCGTCACCGCGACCATGGCCTTCAACACCGAATTCATTGAAACCATCAACGCCCCAGCCCCGGTCGAGGCCGTTTTGCGCGCGGCACGTGCAGCAGGGCTGGAGGCCGACGGCGCCCGCCCACCGATGAGCTTTTCAGAGGATTTCGCCCATTTTTCCGCAGCGGTTCCGGGCTGTTTCTTGCTGATGGGAAATGGCACGGAAGGGGCGCATGGCCAACCGCTTCACGCCGCCGACTACGATTTCAACGATGCGATCTTGACCGCGGGTGCCGACTTTTGGGCAGCCCTTGTGCGTGACCGCCTTCCAGCAAGACAGGACATGTGATGACCGACCTTTTGCCCCCTGCCCGCCTTAAGCATGTGGCCGCGACCCGAAGCAGCGGTCGCGCCGCACAGACCGTGGTGCCGCCCGAAGATTTCGCCACCGCGCGCGCCGAGATTACGCAGTGGGATGGCTATGCGCCCACGCCGCTTGTCTTTCTTGGCGCACTTGCCCGGCGGATCGGGGTGGGTGAGATCAGCTACAAGGATGAAGGGCCGCGCTTCGGACTTGGCAGTTTCAAGGCCTTGGGCGGATCCTATGCCGCCTTGCGGGTGCTTCAGCGCGAGATTTCGGCGCGGACCGGCAAAGACGTCAGCCTTGCCGATATCCGGGCGGGTAGGCACCGCGACGCCTGTGCGCAGATCACGCTGGTCTCTGCCACCGACGGCAATCACGGCCGCTCGCTTGCCTGGGGCTGCAAGCGTTTCGCCGCACCTTGCCGGATCTATATCCATGCGGAGGTAAGCGAAGGCCGGGCGCAGGCGATGCGCGACCTTGGGGCGGATGTGGTGCGGATTGACGGCGATTATGATGCCTCTGTCGCCTTGGCCAAAGAAGAGGCCGCAAAGAACGGCTGGTTCGTGGTGTCCGATACTTCCTGGCCGGGCTATTCCTTGCCGCCGCGCGATGTCATGGCTGGATACGGCGTCATGACCCAAGAGATCTGCGCGGCCCTTGCAAAACCGCCGACGCATGTGTTTTTGCAAGGCGGCGTTGGTGGCTTGGCGGCTGGGGTGGTCGCGGGGTTGCGCCAATACTGGGGCGACAAGGCGCCGCGCGTGATCATCGTTGAACCGGAGCTGGCCGCATGTCTTTATGAAAGCGCCAAGACAGGCCGCGCAACCACCGTTGCCATCGCCGAAGAGACGATCATGGCGGGCCTGTCTTGTGGTGAACCGTCCAAGCTTGCCTGGGAAATTCTGGCTGAGGAAGCCAGTGATTTCATCACCATTCCCGATCATCTGGTCGGCCCAACGGTGCGGCTTTTGGCCCGCCCCTTGCCGGGCGATGCGGCCCTTGAGGCGGGCGAAAGTGCCGTCGCCGGATTGGCTGCGCTGATCGCGGCGCGCAGCGATGCGTCCCTGTCGGCAAAGCTTGGGCTGGACGCTGAGGCGCGCATACTTTTGATTGGTTCCGAAGGGGTCACTGATCCTGCGATCTTCAAGATGATCATGGAGGGGCGCGATGCGGCCTGACGCACCCGTGCGCGGTTTTGCCCCCGCAAAATTCGCGGTGCGCGGCGCCAGGGCGCAAGACGAAATGCAAAAATAGGGGCTTGCCGGGCTTTTATTGATGACCGAGCCGGAGGAGCGCTATTTCTCTGGCTTCCAGACGCTTTCTTGGCAAAGCCCGACCCGGCCGTGGTTCTTGTTCGTACCGGCGGCGGGCAAGCCCATTGCGAATATCCCCGAAATAGGTGCGGCCTTGATGCGCCGCACCTGACTTGACGATATGCGCAGTTGCAGCGCCCCTGCCCCCAAGGTGACGGAATAAGCCTTTTGACCGATCTTCTTGCACCATTTGCAAAATCGGGCGCGCAGGTTGGGGTAGTGAAGGGGCATGAAACCGCGCTGCGGATGCCCTTGGGCGACCGGGAATGGCTTATGGCCGCCCTGCCGGAGCTGAGGATCGCCGACACCAACGGGCTTGTGCGGCGTCTGCGCATGGTCAAATCGCCGGCCGAGATTGCATAGCTGCGCCATCGGTTCGGCCACCTTCGCCCGGGTGCCCGAGATCATCGCCGATGGGATGCCGCTGGCAGAGGTTTTCCGCAGTTTTCGCCGCGAGGCATTGGCGCAAGGTGCGGATGATACCCCCTTTGTCGTGGGTGCGGCAGAGCTGGGCGGTTACGCCGATGTCACCTCGCCGCCATCGCGGCGACCTTTGCGGGCGGGGGATGTGCTGATACTTGATACCGGCTGCACTTGGGACGGCTATTTTTCGCGACTTCGACCGCAACCTTTTTTTCGCGGTTTGGCGAAATGCGACAAAAACACTCCAATTTGCCGCGGCGCCGGGTTGCGCCGCGGCCGTTTAGGCCTATGCGGACAGATCGGGGCGGCGCGCCTTGCAGTCCAGCCATGGCATCGCACGTTCCAGCGCCGAGGCCACATGGAACACCCGTGGGTCGTCAAACGCGCGCGCCACAATCTGGATGCCGACGGGGCGCCCGTTGGTTGCCAGCCCTGCGGGCACCGCCAAGGTCGGCAGGCGCGACAGCATGTTGAACACGGCTTGGGTGTTCAGATCATAATCGCTGTCGAAGTCGCGGCCCTGAACGGTGATCCGGTCCCATGGTTTTTGCTCGGCCAGCATTTCTTGACTGGCAAAGGTCGGGCAGATGAAGGCGTAATAGTCATTCTCCATCATCGGTCCAAAGCGGCTGTAGATATCGGCGGCCACATCCAGGGCCGTCAAGAAATCATCCGCCGTGGTCATGCCAGCACTTTCGGCGCAAAACGCCGTGTAGTCGCAAACCAGATCGGGATGCGCCTCAACCTCGCGCCGCAAGGCAGCACCCATCAGGTGGCTCAGGTAATTGCGGCAGCCATCGCGCACCTCTTTGCCCCAGCCAAGCTGGACCTCTTCGATACTTGCGCCCGCATCTACCAACGCGCTTAGCGCCTTGGTCATCTGGGCTTCAACCTCGGGTGTCACCACCTCATTGCTGACGTCGAAACTATAGGCGATGCGCTTGCCTTTCAGATCGCCAAAGGTCAGCGGCAGCACCATCTTTTCGCGCACAGTGGCAATGTCTTGGGGGTGAAAACCCGAGATGACGTTTTGCATCAAGGCGCAATCCGCCGTCGTTCGCGCCATCGCGCCGACATGGCAATAGGGGTCAAGGTTAAAGGGGGCCGCATCCGGCACCCGCCCGTAAGGCGGCTTGAACCCGACAATGCCGCAAGCCCCCGCAGGGCCCCGAATAGATCCGCCAATGTCGGAACCGGTGGCAAGCGTTGTGGTGCCAGCCGCCAGGGCCGCCGCCGCCCCGCCCGATGATCCCGACGGCGTATAGTCCAGCGCCCAGGGGTTGCGGGTTACCCCGTGCAGGCGCGACTCCGTGGTCCAGGCGCAGCAAAATTCGGGGGTGGCGGAACGCGCGTGAAAGATTGCGCCGGCATTTCGCAGCCGTTCGGCGACGGGATGGGTTTCATCGGCGATATAGTCTTTGTAAATCAACGATCCTTGCGTGTTGCGCTGGCCAAGCACGGCCATCTCATCCTTGATCGCGACGGTAATGCCTTCCAGGGCGCGCGCCTTGTCGGGACGTTTGGCATAGGTTTCTTCGGCGGCAATGGCGGCTTTCATCGCCTCTTCGCGAAACATTTCGGTGAAGGCGTTGATCTTTGGCTCAACCTCATCGGCACGCGCGAATTGCGCCTTCAAGACATCGACCGGAGAAAGCTTTCCGGATTTGAAAAGCGCCAGTTGCTGCGTTGCTGACATATAACAAAGGTCAAGATCAGCGGCTATGAGGGTATCAGACGACGACATTGGATGTACTTTCTGTATTTGCGGGTTCTTGTGCAGGAAGCGCGTGATGCGATGCCGCGATCAGCGCGCGGGTGTAGTCTTGTGCGGCGTTCTCAAAAAGCTGGGCGGTCGGGCCGCTTTCGACCAGTTGGCCCTTGAGCATCACGACCATCCGGTCAGCGGCATGGCGCACGACGCTCATGTTATGGGTGATCAGCAGGATCGACAGACCCATCTGTTCTTGCAAGGCGTTCAAAAGGTTTACGACTTCGCCCTGGATCGACACATCCAGCCCTGCGGTGGGTTCATCCGCTACGATCAGTTCGGGTGACAATGCCAAGGCGCGGGCAATTCCCGCGCGCCGGGCCTGCCCCCCCGACATTTCATGCGGGAAGCGGTCGGCGAAGGACGCATCAAGCCCCACGCGGTTCAAAAGCTCCAGCGCATAGGCGCGGGTGGCCTCTGCACGTCTGCCATGGATGATCAAAGGCTCTACAATCTGTTCGGCCAAAGATACGCGCGGCGATAGCGACCCGGCCGGGTCTTGAAACATCATCGCGACCTTTGCGCGCGCCGCGCGCCAACCGGCGGCATCGGCCCCGGACATATCTTGCCCCGACAGGGTGATCCGCCCCGCATCCGGGCGCACCAACCGCATGATGCTGCGCGCCACCGTGGTCTTGCCCGACCCGCTTTCGCCGATCAGCGCCAGCGTCTCGCCGCGCTTGATGTCAAAGCTGACATTGCGCACGGCATGAATATCTTCCGACCAGCCGCCAAGGGCTGCGGGGATGATGCCGCTGCGGGTGAAGCTGACCGACAGGCCATCGACACTTAGAACCGGGGCGGCGTCATGGGCGATACGGTCGGGCGTGCCGGTAAAGGCGGGGGCGATACCATCCAGTGCCTCGGCCATGGTCGGCAAGCGCCTGGTTGGTTCGGAGATCTGCGCGGGGTCACAACGCAAAAGCGCCTTTGTGTAGGTATCTTGCGGATCGGCGAAAACCTTGGCGACGGGGCCTGCCTCGCGGATATCGCCATCCTTCATCACCAGCACATTGTCGCAAAGCGAGGCGACCACCCCAAGGTGGTGGGTCACGAAGATCACGGCGCAGCCGGTTTCCTTTTGCAGCCGCCGCAGCAGATCAAGGATCTCGACCTCCAGCGTCGGATCAAGGGCGGTTGTCGGTTCATCCGCCAGCACCAGATCCGGGCCAAGCATCAGTGCCATCGCAATGGAAACCCGCTGGCGCTGGCCGCCGGACAGCTCATGCGGGTACATCTTCATCCGGGTCGCGGGATCGGGCAGGCTGACCCAATCCAGCGCATCAATGGCGCGCTGCCACTTTTCGCGCTTTGACCAGGGTTCGCGGTACAAAAGATCGGTCATCTGCTGGCCAATCGTCAGCCCCGGCGCCAGCGAGGTCATCGGATCTTGCGAGATGTAGGATATCCGCGTGCCGCGCAATGCGCGCAACTGATCGGGATGCAGACGCAAAAGATCCGCGCCGTCAAACCAGACCTCGCCGGAATTGAGGGTGGCGGCATCGGGCAACAGCCGGGTCAGCGCCCAAAGCAAGGTGGATTTGCCCGACCCGCTTTCGCCCACGATCCCAAGTGTGCTGCCTTGTTCCAGTTCGAACGATACCCAGTTCACCGCTTGCAAGGTGCCAAAGCGCACCGCAAGGTTATCAACGCGCAAAAGAACATCCGCCATCGCTTAGCCCTCTTTTCGCAGTTTTGGATCGAAGGCATCGCGCAAGGCTTCGCCCAGAAAGGTGAAGCCAAGGGTGGCCAGCACAAGCGGGATGCCCCCCGCAATCACCAGCCACGGGGTGTGACCCGCGAAATCAAAGCCGTCTTGCAACATCAAACCCCAACTTGAGGCGGGCGGTTTGACCCCGACACCCAAAAAGCTAAGCCCGGCTTCGGCGGCGATGAATGTGGGTATATCCATTGAGGCGATGATCAAGACCGGGCCGATCACATTGGGCAAGATATGGCGCAGCACGATGCGCGCCCGCCCTGCGCCCATGGCGCGCAAGGCCTCAACATATTCGGCATTGGCATGCGCCATGACCGATGATCGTATGATCCGGCCGTAATAGGGCACCGAGGTTGCTACCAAGAGGCCGATCAATGTGACCATCCCACCGCCAAAGATCGGCCCGATGGCCAGCGCCAGAATGATCACCGGATAGGCGCGCACCGTGTCAAAACCCAGCGTCAGCACATAGTCCAGCCAACGTGGCCCCATCGCCGCCATCATCCCCAAAACCGCACCGATCAGCACCGAAAGACCGGTCGACAACAAAGCCACGCTCAGCGCGATCCGTCCGCCGTATATTGCGCGCGACAGCACATCACGCCCCAGCTGATCGGTGCCCAACCAATGCGCAACACTTGGGCCTTGCAACTTCGCGGGCACATCCATCGTATTCGGGCCATAGGGTGCAATCCACGGCGCCAGTACCGCAGACAGGATCAATATCAGTGCTAGGCTGATGCCAAAGACGCCCATCGGATCGCGCAGCAGCTTTTCAAAGCCGCCATGGCGGCGGGGTGCCTTGGGCATCGTGATGTCAGCCGCGCTCATTCCCGTGCCTCCTTGAACCGTGGGTCAATCAGGGCGTTCAAGATATCGGCGAATGTGGTGGCGGCGATCAGCAGTGCGCTTGAGGCCAGAACCGCACCTAAGGTGACGGGGTAGTTGCGCAAGATCACCGCGTCATACATCAGCTTGCCGATGCCCGGACGCGCAAATACGATTTCGGCGAAAACCGCGCTGCCCAGCATGTAGCCAACGCCAATGCCCAGAACCGTGATGGTCGGTGCCACGGCCACCCGCAACGCATAGCGGTAGATGATGCGGGTTTCGGTGAGGCCAAAGGAGCGCGCGTTGCGAACATAATTGGCCGACAGCACTTCGATCATCGAGGCGCGCACCAAACGCGCCAGATACCCCACCCAACCGATGCCAACGGCAATGGTCGGCATGATCAAATGGTGCAGCGTAGAGGCCAATGAACCTTCCCCGGCACCGATTGCCGGCAACCACCCCAATCGGGCGGAAAACAAGATCATCCCGTAGATGGCAATGATGACGGATGGCACCGCGATCACGCTGACCGACAGCATCCCGATCAGCCGGTCAAACAAGCTGTTGCGGCGCATTGCAGCCGCGCATCCCAACGGAATGCCCAAGCTTGCTGCCAGGATCAAAGCGGCGGCCACAAGCTGGATCGTATGCGGCAAATGTGCCAGCAAAACATCCTTCACCGGCAGACGGCTGCGCAGGTCGGTGCCCAGATCGCCTTGCACCACGGCGGTAAGATAGTTGAAAATCTGCACCGGCATAGGCTTGTCCAGCCCGAGCTTTTCGGCGAATGCCGCCTTGATAGACGGTGTCGCACGCGGGCCCAGCATCGCACTGGCGGGGTCACCCGGTGCCATTTGCACCACCACGTAAAGCGACGAGATCGCCAAGATAAGTACCGTCAGCCCAAGGCAAATCCGCCGGACAATGAATCCAAGCATCTCATCCACTCCGATAAGGAAAATCCGGGCGACCCGATCGACTGGCCGCCCGGCAGGGAGAACCTAGTTGGCGACCTTGCGGAACCCGCCAAACATCGGCCGGCCATCCGGCAAGATGGCAGGCACCATCGTGTCGCGCCACATTGCGGTCAGCGGCTCTTGGGTCAGGAACAAGAAGTCACCCGACGCGACCAGTATGTCTTGCATCTTCACGTAAAGCGCGCCGCGTTCGGCATCATCCAAAGTCGTGCGGGCCTGTGCGACCAGCGCGTCATATTCGGAATTGGCAAGGCCTTCCCAGTTCCAGACGCCGACCTGATCCGAGGTGAAATACTGCAAGGTGTAAAGCCCATCGGGGTTGCCGGTCCAGGATTTCAGGTGAAGCTGCAACTCAGCGGCGCGCGATGCATCATAGCTCCAGAACGTGCCTTCATCTTGGCCGTTGAGTTCAACAATCAAGCCGATCTCTGCGAGATTCGCCTGAATGATCTGCGCAATCGTGGCGCGGTTGGCGTTGTTGACAAAATCAAGCCGCAGGACTGTGCCTTCGGCCCCGGCTTCCGCGATAAGCGCGCGAGCACCGTCAAGGTCACGCGCCACAATCCCATCGGGGCGATAGCCGAGCAGACCGGGGGCAACGATGCCGGTTGCCTGTGTCGCATGGCCGCTTGAAACCGCCGCCAGAATTGTCGGCACATCAACCGCTTTTTGGATCGCGTGACGCACGCGAATGTCGCTTAGCCCCTCATAGGTTTCGGAAATCCCCAGCCACAGCGGGTCAAGTGACGGCATCAATGCAGCGACGCCACCGCTTGGCGGGTTGGCCGACCAACTGTCGTATTCCAACGCCCCATTGGCATAGGTGAAATCAATCTCATTCGCCTCAAAGGCCACAAGTGACGCGTTGTCATCGGGAATTGGCAACAGCACAATTTCGTCGAACGCGCCCGGTTCGCCGTTCCAGTCCGGGTCTTTTTCAAGCGTGAATGCCTGCCCCGGTTCGAATGATTTGAACTTGTAAGGCCCCGCTGTCGCAACCGGGGTCGCTTCAAAATACCCTTCAGCTGCTTCGGCTGCAGCCTTGGAAATGATCGCGCCAGAGGTATAGGTCAGTGTCGATGTCCAGAGTGACAAGGACGGCGCGCTTAAATGCAAAATGCCGGTGTATTTGCCGGTGACCTCAACATCTTCGAGCAAGCTGAATTCGACCGCGACACCGGATTCAAGGTCTGGGTTCAGGTGGCGTTCAAAGGAATATTCGACATCTTCTGCCGTCAGCTCGCCAAAACCCCCCGACCACATGATGCCCGGCTTCAGCTCAAAAGCGATGTGCTGCGGGTCAGACAGGTCAACCGATTTGGCCGCGTCCAGTTCGACCTTCCACGTATCGCCCGGCACATATTTGGCCAAGCGGGGATACAGATTGTCGATCAGTAATTGGTCCGAGGTTGATCCCCAATAGGCTGGGTCAATATAGACCGGATCGGCGGGTACAGCGACACGCAAGGTGTCGGCCATCGCCGCCCCTGCAAAAGCGATACCCAGCGCCAGCGCCAATGCCCCGGTTGTTTGTGTTTGTCCGTGTTTTTCTGTTGAGCCGTCCATAATCGTCTCCCTGTTGTTATTGGTTTTCTCCAGCTTAATATGATCAAAAGGTAAAAGGTGACTTTTCGTCTGCAAGATACTACGCTCTTTGCAGTGAAAGAGCATAAAGAAGCGCAAATGAGCCTTCAGGACTTCCCTCAAAATCTGCGTTTGCTGTGTAGCTACGGCAAATCGGCCTCTGACATCTGTCGTAGAATCGGGCTGAACCGTCAGCAGTTCAACAAATACCTGAACGGGCAATCGCGCCCATCGCTGTCGACGTTGCGCCGCATTTGCGATTTCTTCGGCGTGGACGAGGCCGAGGTTTTGCTGGACCACCACAGCTTTGCAAAACTGGTGCGGCTGCGCCCGCCGGTACAGGCCCGCACGTTCGACCCACTTGCATCGAGGCTTGAACGGATCATTCGGCGCGACAGGCTGGAACCTTTGCTGCTGGAACGCCATGCGGGATATTACTACATCTACATGCGGCCGGATCCGGGGCGTAACTACATTTTACGCAGTATGGGGCATGTGTTCAAACAAGACCGCGACTGGTTCTCCAAGGAAATCGAGCGGCACAAGAAGGGCGATTTTGCGGTGCCATCAACCCTCAAACATCTTGGCCTTGTCTATGAGGCGCATAAGCGGCTGGTGATCACCTCGCGCGAGCAAGGCGAAGGCATGAGCATGTGGTCAACCATGCTGATCACCTCTGATTATGACGAGCCGAAGTTTCTGCCGGGCCTGATCATGGGCATCGAGCCTGAGGGCGGACATTCGATTACTGGCACCCGGGTTGTGTGGGAATACCTTGGCAAAGCGCCAGATTTGCGCGCCGCATTGCGCGGTTGTGGTGCGCGCAGGTCAGATTCGGCCGACATACCGGAATTTGTGCGCAATGCGGGGCTTGGGGAAGACGGGTCAGCGCAAAACTGGCTGACCGCGTTTTTCTGAGGCCCCCCAACCGGCTTTACTGCGCCGCTTGTGGCAACAACGATGCGCCGGGGTGCAAGAATATCTGGCCAAAGCCGGTCAGTTCATCGGTGATCCCGGCGCGGCGCAGGCAGCTCCAGAATTGTGCCTGATTTGAGGTGATCACGGGTTTGCCGGTGGCCTGCTCAATCTCTGCCGCCACTTCCAGCGCCCTTATGCCGCTGCAGGACAAGAAAATCACATCCGCATCCGGCTGGTCGATCTCTGTCGCGAATTGCTTCAGATAGGCGGGGGTGACTTGGCCAAATTCGATGCCGGTCTTGAGGTTAAGGCCTTGAATATCCAACACCTCAAACCCCTTGGCCACCAGAAATTCGGCTTCGGCGGTGTTGATTTCGTCAATATAGGGCGTACCCACCACCAGCTTTTTCGCGCCCAGTTCGTGTAGGGCATCCACAACCCCGGTCACGATGCACATTGGCCGCGCCCATGGGGCACCTTTGCGGATTTCCTCGAACACACGCTCTTCACCATTGACGATGGAACCGCTGGTGCAACAATAGCTGACCACCTGCGGCCTCATATCCGGTTGCAACCGAGAGGCGGCATCCGCCATATGTTCGATATGCCGGGCAAGGGTTTCGTTGGTTGTGTGATCATCGGTCTTCAGCCGCGTGATATGAACGCCCACACCCTTTGGTGCCATGTCGAGGAAATCCTGCTCTGCCGCAAGATCGGTGGACATGAGGATGAAGCCAAGTTGTGCGCGGTGATGACGGCCGCCGTCAAGAACCGGCTGCCACGGCTTGGAGGTTACGCTGTCGCCTGATTTGAACATGTCTTGAATACAGCCTTTTGAGCGAGGGTGTGGTCGGGCGGGTGCCTGGCCCGGATGCGTTACGGCGATCCATGCCCAGATATGAAAAACTGGCGATCCCGGGAGGACTCGAACCCCCAACATCCTGATTAGAAGTCAGGTGCTCTATCCAGTTGAGCTACGGGACCGCTGCGGTTCCTTTAGCGGTTAGTTGGGCCCTTCTGCAAGGGTGCGTGTCATGAAGACGCTGTTGGGGTCGTTGCGGTATTGGCCGAAGGGTCCGCAGCTGGTGAAACCGGCGCCGCGGTAAAGGGCGTGGGCGGGATTGAAGACCTCTTGCGCCCCGGTTTCAAGGCTTAGGCGAAGCGCACCCGCGGCGCGGGCCTGTTTTGCCAGATGGTCAAGCATCTGGCGCGCCAGGCCGCGCCCCCTGCATTCGGCCAACACATGCATTGATTTGATCTCGGCATGATCGGGGGCCAGAAGTTTGAACGCACCCATGGCCACGGGCACGCCACCGTCGCGCATCACGAAAAAGCTGATCTTGGGATCGGCCAACTGACCGGCATCCATCATATGGATGCTTTCAGGCGGGCTTTGGGCATGCATGGACGCCTGGTGCCGCGCCATCAGCACCCCCAGATCCGCCCCAAGCGGGTCTTCGCGCCCGATCGCAATCATTACTGCCCCCCAGCCATCGCCATGACATCAACACCGTTGACCAACACCTTACCGGGCTGGCGCGCGTCGATTTCCCACACCAATGCGCCATCATCGCCGGCTTTGGCCATGCCTTTGGCAAGGGCCATCATCGGGATAGCCTGACCTTTGATGTCATCGGGGGCGCCCGCCAGCTTTTCCATGACCAGATCAAGCCCCTTGGCCGAGATTGTCCCACTGCCCGCAGGCGCCCCCATCAGGCCCGCACTCATAACGCCTTCATAGTTCAGCTCATAAAGATCATTGCTGATCTGGCCCGGTGCCATGGTGATATCCACCTCGCCCTCAGGCAAGAAAGCCATCATCAAGGCTTCAAACATCGCTTCATCGATCGGCGGGTCTTGGGTCAGATCAAAGGCCTTGATCAACATGCCAACAGGTGTTGCTACATCAAACCGCGACACGGAAAAGTCGAAGGACAGGTTTTCCGGCAATAGTTCACTTGCCCATTCGGGTGCTATCCCCTTGGGGATGCTCAGCCCCGAAAAGGTGAGCCCTTCGCGAAACATCCCATCCTTGACCACGCCATTGGCCGCCAACACGAGATGCGCCGTCTTACTGTAAAATTCGCCCCACTGGGTTGAAACACGCAGCCCGTCCAGCTTGCCGGTCAGCTCGACCGCGTTGAAGATTGGCACGGTGCCTTGCAAAAGCGCGCGAAGTTCTTCTTGATCTGCGGTGATTGCCTCGGGTGAGGGATGCGCCACGAACCAGGCCAGCAACCCATAAAGACCCTCGGTCCTGATGCCAGTGTTCGATTGCTCAATAATGTAGCTGTCGGCATCGGCAGTAATCTTCATGCCGGCGCTGCTGCCATCCAATGGCCGGGGAATGGTAAAGACCTCGGACAGATCATTCATCGCCATGCTGATTTCACCATCGACACCGCCATCCGCACCGGCGCGTGCTTGCGATTGGTAGTGGCCCGAGGTGATCTGATAAGCCACCTTCATCTGGTCTTTCCCCAGTTGCCCGATGGTTTCGTCAATGCTCAGATCGGTAAAGTCGTAATTCGCGCTGACAAAGGCCATCAGCTTTTCATCAAACACGCCCGTCCCCGTGATCGACGCCACCTTCATCGAAAGTTCAATCGCATCTGGCACCGAAAGCGTCAGATCAAAGGCCTGATCTTGTGCTGTGGCCCAGATGCCATCGCCTTGGTCGGTCAAGGTCATGCGGTAAGGGGTGGCGCTGAACGACACCTCGCCTTCGGGGGCAAATGCGGCAAGCGGCGCTACATCAATGCTGACGTCATAGCTTTCGCCCGCAGGCTCTACGCTGATCAGACCTTCGGTTGTACCAAAATAGGTTTGGAACACATCCCGCAAATGTGCGGCCCCTTCAGG
>JBAUHP010000544.1:0-7407 GCA_049680345.1 Albidovulum sp.
GTCGATGACAAGCTGTTTTTGCGCGCCGATGGCACCATCCCTTATGAGCGGGTTGTGCAGGTGATGGGCGCGCTGAATGCGGGTGGATTCTCGAATATCGTTCTTGTGACCGACGCGGGTGGGCCTGGATTTAACGCCTCATCCGGTAACGGCGGCTGAGGGGCGGGGCAAGATGCCCATGGAACGTGCAGAACGCATCGGTTTGATCGCTTCGGGCGGCGGGCATAGTGTCTTGCTGCTGTGGGCGCTCTTGGGCGGGATTTTCTTCAGCCACGATTTGCCATCGCCGGTTACCACAACGGAAGTGTCGCTGATGTCTTCGGCGGAGTTTGCCGCGTTGCAAGCGGCGGCCCCCACCGCCCCCACCGAAAGCCCGCCGCAGCCTTCGGTGCCGGCGGCGGCGGAACCGGCACCAACGCCAGAACCGCAAGCGGCCCCCGATACCGCCACACCGACCCCGCCCGCGCCGCAAGCCGATCCGGATGCCGCACCTGATGTAAGCGATCTGGCCCCGGTTGGTACCGAGGTGGTCGATACCCCGCCGCCGCCCCAGACACCGCCGGTGGAGGAACCATCGCCGGTGGTTCAGCCCACCATCAGCCAGCGCCCCAAACCCAAGCCCGCGCCGCGCGTGGCCCCGGTGCCAACCGAAGAACCCGCCCCCGATGCGCAGACCGCTGAAACCGCACAGGCCGAAACCGCGCCCACCCCAAGCGAAACCGTGGTGCCCGAGACCCCCACTGAGGCCGAAGCACCGCCCGAAACCGGTGATGTGCTGCTGACCGAGGCGAATAAGGACCAGACCGAAAGTGCTTCATCCGCGCCGCTGACCTCGGGGCGGCCCAAGGCGCGACCCGAGCCGAAACCTGCGGCTGCCCCCGCAGCTGCCCCTGAGGCAGAGGCAACGGAAACCGCGACTGCAGAGGCGGTTGACACGGATGCGGCCGTGCTTGCGGCTTTGGATGATGTCTTGTCGGGTGCTGCAAGTGACGAACCCGCGCCCGGAACCGGCACGGCCGCCTCTGGCCCGCCGATGAGCGGCGGCGAGAAGGATGCCTTGCGCTTTGCGGTGCAAAGTTGCTGGACCCTGGGCGCGGTTTCGACCGAAGCGCTGCAGACAATTGTGACGGTGCGGGTGAATATGGCTGCGGACGGCAAGCCGGATGTCGCATCTATCCGCATGTCTGGATATGAGGGCGGCAGCGATGCCTCGGCCCAGATCATGTTCCGGGCGGCAAAAAGTGCCATCGTGCGCTGCACCAAGACCGGCTATCCTTTGCCCGCCGAAAAATATGAGCAGTGGAAAGATCTGGAATTGGTTTTCGACCCAAACGGCATGAGGGCCAGATGAAAATGACGCCTGATAAGGATCAAACATCATGCGACAGATATCCTTCGCTGGTGGCCATCGCACCAAAGCCGCTGCGCGGTTCTTGCAAATACCTAACGAAAGTGAGGGCATCATGCGCCTGACAAATACGCTGACGGCAATCGTTTTGGGGGTTGCGGCCCTGCTGGCCCCAAACCTTGCAGGGGCGCAAGACGGCCCGCTTAGAATTGTGATCGACCAAGGTGTGATCGAGCCTATGCCCTTTGCCGCCCCGATGTTTATCGCAGAAGGCGAAGGTACGGGCGATATTGCGGCGCAGATTACCCAGGTGGTCGCGGCGGATCTGTCGGGAACCGGGCTTTTCCGGGAAATCCCCCCCAGCGCCTTTATCAGCCCTGTCAGCAGTTTTGACGCGCCCACGGCCTATGAGAATTGGAAGGCGATTAATGCGCAGGCGCTGATTGTCGGCGCGGTCGATACCGAACTGGGCGGGCGCATCAATGTGAAGTTCCGGCTTTTTGACGTGTTTTCCGGCCAGCAGCTGGGGGATGGTTTGCAGTTTGGCGGGGGTGCCGGTGATTGGCGCCGCATCGCGCATAAGATCGCGGACAATATTTACAGCCGGATTACCGGCGAGACGGGCTATTTCGACAGCCGTGTGGTTTACGTGTCTGAAAGTGGTCCGAAGGATGCGCGCCTTAAGCGGTTGGCGATTATGGATTATGACGGCGCCAATATCCGCTATCTGACCGACAGCTCTACCATCGTGCTGGCGCCCCGGTTTTCGCCTGCGGGCGAGCGGATCTTGTATACGTCGTTTGAAACCGGTTTTCCGCGTATCAGGCTGATGGATATTGCTTCGGCAACGGCCCAGCCTATCGCCGATCTGCAAGGAAATATGACCTTTTCCCCGCGGTTTTCGCCGAATGGCGACACGGTGGTCTTTTCACTTGAACAAGGCGGCAACACCGATATCTACTCGATGGTGCTGGGGTCGGCGCAGGTGACGCAGCTGACCAATGCGCCTTCGATCGAGACCGCGCCAAGCTATGCGCCGGATGGCAGCCAGATCACCTTTGAAAGCGATCGATCCGGGACGCAGCAGATCTATGTGATGCCCAGCGGCGGCGGTGAGGCGGTGCGGATCTCTTCCGGCGAAGGGCGTTACAGCACCCCGGTCTGGTCGCCGCGCGGCGATATGATCGCCTTTACCAAGCAAAATGCCGGGCGGTTTCACATTGGGGTGATGCGCGTTGATGGCAGCGAAGAGCGGCTTTTGACCAGTTCATATCTTGATGAGGGCCCGACATGGGCACCCAATGGCCGGGTTGTGATGTTCACCCGCGAAAGCCCCGGTGCCACGGGGGGTACCCAGTTGTTTTCGGTGGATATTTCGGGTCGCAACTTGCGTCAGGTAGCCACCGAGGGGGCCGCGTCAAGCCCGGCCTGGTCGCCATTGCAAAAATGAAAACGGCGCCGTTTCCAAGCCGCAGAGGGAATGCTATGATCAACCTATCGAGCAAAAAACAAGAAAAGGCAGTAAAGATGCAAAGACTTCCAATGATGCTTCTTGTGGTCGGCGCCTTCGCGCTTTCGGCCTGTAATAACCCCGATAAATTCGGGGCTGGTGGCGCAGGTGGTGCCGGAGGCTCGGGCGGTATTTCCGCAGGTGGGCTTGGCGATCCGTCGGACCCGAATTCACCGGCTTATTTCGCCCAGACGATTGGTGACAAGGTGCATTTCGTGGTCGATCAATCGACCCTGACCCCCGAGGCGCAAGGGATTTTGGCCCAGCAGGCGGCTTGGCTGAACCAGCACCCCGACTATACCGTGATCATCGAAGGCCATGCGGATGAGCAAGGGACGGCGGAATATAACCTTGCATTGGGCGCGCGGCGCGCAAGTTCGGTGCAGGCCTATTTGATCAGCCAAGGGGTGGCCGGGTCGCGGCTCAAGACAACCTCTTACGGCAAATTGCGCCCGCTTGCGGTTTGTTCGGATGAAAGCTGCTTTTCACAAAACCGGCGTGCGGTCTCTGTGATTGGCGCGGGTGCCGGGGTTTAGAACCAAGAGGTTATGATGATCCGAGCTATGATCAGGGTCCTGACGTTGGCGGTGGCATTGAGTGCCGCCAGCGGCGCTGTGGCGCAAGAACGCAGCGAAACGCTGGCCGATATCCGCACCGAGCTTGGCGCCCTTGCAGCCCAGTTGCAGGGCTTGAAGAATGAGCTGCTTGCAGGCGGTGCGGAGGCATTGCAAGCGGCGGGCGGGGCGTCGGCGCTTGACCGTATGAATGCGATAGAGGCGGAACTGTCACGCATCACAGCACAGACCGAACAGTTGCAGTTGCGGGTCGAAGGGGTAGTTGCCGATGGCACCAACCGGATCGGCGATCTGGAGTTTCGCCTGTGCGAGTTGGAAGAGGGGTGCGATTTGTCGAACCTGTCGATCTCGGCGGGGTTGGGCAGCAGTGCGGGCGGGGCTACGGGCGGGGGCAGTATAGCCGCACCTGTGACGGATGGCGGTGCGGCGGCGACGCCGACCGCAGAGCTCGCGATCAATGAACAAGCGGATTTCGATGCCGCGAAAGCGGCGCTTGATGGTGGCGACTTTGCCGGTGCGGCCGAGAAATTCGCCAATTTCGCAGTGGCCTATCCCGGTGGGCCATTGACCGGCGACGCACAGTTCTTGCAAGGCGAAGCACTTAGTCAGGCGGGCGATACCGCCGGGGCGGCGCGGGCGTTTTTGGGCGCATTCTCGGGCGATCCGACCGGCGCAAGGGCGCCTGCATCCTTGCTTAGATTGGGTGCGGCGCTTGGGCTTTTGGGGCAAACCCAGGATGCTTGTGTGACCCTGGGCCAGGTTGGTGCGCGCTTCCCGCAAGCCCCAGAGGCGGTGGAAGCCGGGGTTGTCATGCAAAAACTCAGCTGTCAGTGAACCAAGCGGCGGCGGCGGAGATTCTGGCAAGGCTGGCGCAACTGCTTGCGCAGGGCTTTGCGAACCGCACGTCGGGCAAGATCGGGCTGGCGGTTTCGGGGGGCAGCGATTCTGCCGCACTTTTGCACCTTGCCGCCGATTGGGCCAAAGCGAATGGCGCCAAGCTTTGTGCCGTGACCGTTGACCACGGATTGCGCCCCGAGGCTGCGGATGAGGCGAGGGGCGTGGCAGATCAATGCCGCGATCTGGGCATCAGCCATGAGATCTTGCAGTGGCGCGATTGGGACGGTCAGGGCAACTTGCCCGATCAGGCCCGGCGCGCCCGTTACCGGTTGATGGCGGATTGGGCCAAGGCCCAAGGCATTGCGGCCATAGCGCTTGGCCATACCGCCGATGATCAGGCTGAAACCTTGCTGATGCGGTTGGGGCGCGGGTCTGGCGTTGACGGGTTGGCGGCGATGCAAGCGGTCCGGCGGCATCTGGGCATTGAGTGGTTGCGGCCACTTTTGCCCGCGCGCCGAGAAGATCTGCGGGCCTTCTTGACCGCGCGCCAGCTTGGTTGGATTGACGATCCAAGCAATGAGGATCCGGCTTATGGCAGGGTGCAGGCGCGCCGCGCGCTGGCGCTGCTGGCACCTTTGGGGGTGACGGTTGAAGGCCTGATTGCCACAGCGGGCCTTATGCGCATGGCAAGCAGTGCTTTGGTGCAGGTGGCAAGTGATCTGGCCGCGACATCGGTGCGCATAGACGCGGGCGACGTGGTTTTTGACCGTGCCGCCCTTTTGGATGCGGCCGAAGAAACCCGGCTTCGGCTTGTCGCCCATGCCTTGGTCTGGATCAGTGGGGCTGAGTACCGCCCACGCATCTTGGCCCTTAAAGCCGCGGTTGCCGCCATGTCCGAGGGGCGGCGCGCGACGTTGCATGGATGCTTGATCATGCCCGCCCGCCGCGAGATCCGTATCACCCGCGAGTTCAAGGCGGTGGCGGGGCTTGAATGCGCGCCTGATGGGCTTTGGGATCGGCGTTGGCGGTTCACTGGCCCTCAGACCGGGCCTGCGGCAAAGGGTCTTACCATTCGCGCCCTTGGGGTTGATGGCTTGCGCCAATGCCCGGATTGGCGCGCATTGGGGGTGCCGCGCGCCACGCTTTTGGCCCAGCCAGCGGTCTGGAATGGCCCAAATCTGGTCGCCGCACCGCTTGCAGGACTGGCCAATGGCTGGTCGGCGGAAATGCCAGCCGGGGCGGATGATTTCCGCACATCGTTAATCGTGCATTGAACCCGCCACGCTAATCACTATTTTAGGGGCAAGCCAGTTGCCCTATAGGGCGCTAAATGCATTTCTGAGGAGAGTTCTATTGGGCAACGCGAGAAATATCGCTTTTTGGGTCGTGCTGTTCTTGTTGATCCTTGCGTTGTTCAACCTGTTCAACGGCAATCAATCAACTATGAACGCCAAAGCGCTGAGCTATTCCGACTTCATCCACAAGGTTGATGCGGGCGAAGTCGCCAGCGTCGATATGGACGGCGAACAACTGCTGGTCAAAACCAGTGATGGCGCCCAATGGGTGACGATCAAGCCTGCGGGCGAAGATCTGAACAACCAGTTGGTTGAACGGCTGATTGCAAGAAACGTTGATGTGAAGGCGGAAAAGCAGGCGCAATCGGGGATCTTCTCGGTTCTGTCGCTTTGGTTGCCGTTCCTGGTGCTGATCGGCATCTGGATTTTCTTCATGAACCGGATGCAAGGCGGCGGCAAAGGCGGGGCGATGGGCTTTGGCAAAAGCCGCGCCAAGCTGTTGACCGAAAAGCAGGGCCGCGTGACCTTTGATGATGTCGCGGGCATTGATGAGGCCAAGGAAGAGTTGGAAGAGATCGTCGAGTTTTTGCGCAATCCGCAAAAATTCTCGCGTCTGGGCGGCAAGATCCCGAAGGGGGCCTTGCTTGTTGGCCCTCCGGGTACTGGTAAGACCTTGCTTGCGCGTGCAATCGCGGGCGAGGCGGGGGTGCCGTTCTTCACCATCTCGGGCTCTGACTTCGTGGAAATGTTCGTGGGTGTCGGTGCCTCCCGGGTGCGTGACATGTTTGAGCAGGCCAAGAAAAACGCGCCCTGCATCGTGTTCATCGATGAGATTGACGCCGTGGGCCGTTCGCGCGGTGTGGGCATCGGCGGCGGAAATGACGAGCGTGAGCAGACCTTGAACCAGCTTTTGGTTGAGATGGACGGTTTTGAGGCCAATGAAGGCATCATCATCGTTGCGGCCACCAACCGCAAAGACGTGCTTGACCCGGCGCTGTTGCGTCCGGGGCGTTTTGACCGTCAGATCCATGTGCCGAACCCCGATATCAAGGGGCGCGAAAAGATCCTGACGGTGCATGCGCGCAAAGTGCCGCTGGGCCCGGATGTCGATCTGCGCCTGATCGCGCGCGGCAGCCCCGGTTTTTCGGGTGCCGATCTGGCCAACCTTGTGAATGAAGCCGCGCTGATGGCCGCGCGCTATGGCCGCCGTTTTGTGACCATGGACGATTTCGAAAGCGCCAAAGACAAGGTGATGATGGGGGTTGAGCGCCGGTCTATGGTGCTGACGCCCGAGCAAAAAGAAATGACCGCTTATCACGAGGCGGGCCATGCCATCGTCGGTATGGCTTTGCCAAAATGCGACCCGGTCTATAAGGCGACGATCATCCCGCGCGGCAACGCTTTGGGGATGGTGGTGTCCTTGCCCGAGATTGACCGGCTGAATTACCATAAAGATGAGGCCAAGGAAAAAATCGCCATGACCATGGCCGGCAAGGCCGCCGAGATCATCAAATGGGGCGAAGAGCATGTCTCTAACGGGCCGGCGGGCGATATTCAGCAAGCCTCGGCAATTGCGCGGGCGATGGTGATGCGCTGGGGCATGTCCGACAAGATCGGCAATATCGATTATTCCGAAGCGCATGAAGGCTATAACGGTTCGACCGGCGGCTTTTCGGTTTCCGCCAAGACCAAGGAAACCATTGAGAGCGAAGTGAAGCGCCTGATCGAGGATGGCTATAATCTGGCGCGCAAGATCTTGCTGGAAAAATCGGTGGAATTTGAACGCCTTGCCAAGGGTTTGTTGGAATATGAAACCCTGACCGGGGATGAGATCCGCAAGGT
>JBAUHP010000545.1:0-11965 GCA_049680345.1 Albidovulum sp.
ATCGGTGAATATGGCCCCGAACCGCAGCCACAAAAGGCCGCAGAACGCCGCATCGGCGCGGAAGAAAGCAAGGTCACGGGCTTTGTCTTCAAGGTTCAGGCCAATATGGACCCAAAGCACCGCGACCGCGTCGCCTTTGTGCGCCTTGCCTCGGGGCATTTTGAGCGCGGCATGAAGCTTTTGCATGTGCGGTCCAAAAAAACCATGGCCATCGCCAACCCGGTAATGTTTCTGGCCGCCGACCGCGAATTGGCCGAAGAGGCCTGGGCAGGCGATATCATCGGCATTCCCAACCACGGCCAGCTGCGCATCGGTGATGCGCTGACCGAGGGCGAGGTTTTGCGCTTTACCGGCATCCCGTCATTCGCGCCGGAACTTTTACAAACCGTGCGCGCGGGCGATCCGATGAAGGCCAAGCACCTTGAAAAGGCGCTGATGCAATTTGCCGAAGAAGGTGCGGCCAAGGTCTTCAAACCCGCGATCGGTTCAGGCTTCATCGTCGGTGTGGTCGGGGCTTTGCAATTTGAAGTGCTGGCCAGCCGGATCGAGCAGGAATATTCCTTGCCGGTCCGTTTTGAGGCCTCTCAATTCACTTCGGCGCGCTGGATTTCCGGCCCGAAGGCCGATGTCGAAAAGTTCGTGAATGCGAACAAGGGCCATATCGCGCATGACCATGACGGCGACATTGTGTATCTCACACGATTGCAGTGGGATATTGACCGGATAGAGCGTGATCATCCCAGCCTGAAACTGACCGCGACCAAAGAAATGATGGTCTGACCGTCCCTTTGGCGAGGCTTCCGGGCCAAGAACCTTCCGGCGAAATCTGAGTTAACCAGTTGCCTCATTTCCGTCAATTATGACCAAAACAAGGCAGGCTCGATGCGACCAAGCCGGTTTTGACCGCAAATCAAGCGCATCTGCGCCCAGATGTCGCAATCCGACCGGGCAAAAACGGCCGATTTCCCACCATTATACGCCCCTCTGTCAACAATCACCCACAAACACGCGCATTGATGCGCGAGCAAAAAAATGATAATTTGCCTAAATATTGTCTAAATTGCGCGGCATAAAGTGGTGACAACGAAGGGAGCTGTTATGAAGCACATGTCCATCAAGGCTATCGCCGTCATCGCCACGCTATTTTCAGCTGGCAGCGGATCTGCCGCCACTTTGAACGCCGATGCAGGTTGGACCGGGTTCGCCTTTCAAGGCGTCGGCACCAACGCGTATCACTCATTTTCCTTTACTCTCGTCGGTCAGGCCGTCTTGTCCGTGGTCGACGGCTTCTTCGCAGGTGACCGTTTCGACGTGATCTCAAACGGCGTCTCTCAGGGTATGACCTCACTGCCCGTCGCAGGCGCAACAAACCATGCGTCAAACTGGGATGCGGCCTTTGCCGACGCGAATTTCAGCAAGGGTAGCTTCAACTTTGGTCCGGGCAGCTACACCGTTTCGCTGCTGGTCACCGACAGATCACCGGGCACGACCGACCACCTTGGCGCGATCCGGCTTGATAGTATCGCAGCCGTCGTACCATTGCCGGCGGGCGGGCTTTTGCTGATCTCCGCACTTGGAGCGGCAGCAGCACTGCGCAAACGCCGCAAGCAGGCAAGCTGACAAAACACCGGCCCGCTTCAATAGCAGGCCGGATCCGGCGACGCTCCCCAGCACCGCCCCACTCTTGTGTGGGGCGGTGTTGTTTTGATTGAGAATCGCACGCGGGTCGTGGTTCGCATTGACCTTGGCGCATCTATAGGCTAGGGGCAGTTAGCCCGCGTTTGGTGGGCACCTGCCGGGACGCCCGGATTTAGCGTCCCTTCACCCTTGTGGTCCGATACCACAATCTGATGGACGCTGATGACCAAATTTTCCGACCTGAAGCTGGACCCTAAGGTCCTGCAAGCCATTGCCGAAGCCGGCTATGAAACCCCAACCCCGATTCAGGCAGGCGCCATACCGCCCGCCCTTGAAGGTCGCGATGTTCTGGGCATAGCCCAGACCGGCACCGGCAAGACCGCCAGCTTCGTGCTGCCGATGATTACCTTGCTGGGCCGTGGCCGGGCGCGGGCACGTATGCCCCGCTCGCTGGTGCTGGCACCCACGCGCGAACTGGCCGCACAGGTTGCCGAGAATTTCGACACCTATTCAAAGCACACCAAGCTGACCAAGGCCTTGTTGATCGGCGGCGTGTCCTTTGGCGAGCAAGACAAGCTGATTGATCGCGGCGTCGATGTGCTGATTGCCACCCCGGGCCGTTTGCTTGACCATTTTGAGCGCGGCAAGCTGTTGCTGACCGGCGTGCAGGTCATGGTGGTGGATGAGGCCGACCGTATGCTTGATATGGGTTTCATCCCCGATATCGAGCGCATCTTCCAGATGACGCCATTCACCCGCCAGACGCTGTTCTTCTCGGCCACCATGGCGCCCGAGATTGAGCGTATCACCAATACGTTCTTGCACACCCCGGTGCGCATCGAAGTGGCGCGCCAGGCAACCACCTCCGAGACCATTGAACAACGGTTGATCGAGATTAACCCGACCCGCAAGGACCAGACGGCCAAGCAAAAGCGTGAACTTTTGCGCGCCATCATCAAATCCGAAGGCGAGGCTTGCACCAATGCGATCTTGTTTTGCAACCGCAAGACCGAGGTTGATATTCTCGCCAAGTCGATGAAAGCACACGGCCTTGATGCGGCCCCCATTCACGGCGATCTGGATCAAAGCCAACGTACCCGCACACTGGAGGGCTTTCGCGACGGCAGTTTGCGGTTCCTGGTGGCCTCGGATGTGGCCGCACGCGGACTTGATATCCCGGCCGTCAGCCATGTGTTCAACTTCGATGTGCCCAGCCATGCCGAAGATTACGTGCACCGGATCGGCCGCACCGGCCGCGCAGGCCGCAAGGGCGTGGCGGTGACTTTGGCGACCCCAAGCGACAAGAAATACCTTGATGCGATCGAAAGCCTGGTCAAACAGCCGCTGCCACGCACGGCAATTCCAGAAGGCTTTGAAGTGTCGGAAGCCGCCCAACGCCCGGCCCGCAAAGACAGTGATGGCCCATCACGCGGGGCCTCAAAAAGCCGCAGCCGTGATGACCGTCGAGACCGCAAGCCCGTTCCGCATGGCCAGACCGCCGCGATGGAGCCGCTTGCAGCGACTGAAATCGTGGTGCCCGCCCAACAAGATCAGCCCCAGGCGCGCGACGACCGTTCAACCGACGACAAGCCCGCGCGCCGCAGGAATGAACGCCCCGCACGTGGCGATGCGCCTGCCGCAAGCAGGCAAGAGGCAAAGCCGCAAAACAACAACGATGTGGCTGTACCTTCGCGCCGTGATGACCGCCGCCGCGATAACGACCGTCACGATCAACGGGTGGTGGGAATGGGCGACCACGTGCCCGATTTCTTGATGCGCAGCGTCATTCGCACAAAAGAAACATCAGACGAGTAAAGCGCGCGGCCCAAGTCTGAGGAGCGCGCCTCGGCTACAGGCAAGATCGAATTTTCTGCGAAAATTCATGTGATTTTTCGCAGAAAAATCGTGGCAGGTAACGATTTACTCGGCGGCCAACCGGCTGATCACCACCGAAACCTCTGGCTTCTTGCCGACTTCCTCCATGGAAACCTGCCGCACAACCCGCCGCATCGCCTCATCGAATTTGTCGTCATTCGCCAATGTGCGATCATCGATACGCGCCAGCAACTCACCCAGCTCGGCCTCAATCAGATCGACCAGCGGCTTGCCTGACCTCCCGGACTCAGGCAATCCCATAAGCTCTACCCAAGCATCCCCCAGCGGGCGATCATCTTCATCGACGATAACCGTCGCCAGTGCCAACCCATTCAAGGACATGCGGATCCGGTCGCGCACCACACCGTCCATCGCCCCGATCAGCGCTGATCCATCAAGATAGGTCCGCCCGGTCTCGATCCGCTCAACCACTTCAGGCACCGGGCCTGACAATGACACCATCGTGCCGTTTGTCGCCAGCATCGACGCAAGCCCTTTTGCCTTGGCGATATTCACATGTTCGCGCAGGTGCCGGTGTTCTCCGTGCATCGGGATCAGCACCTGTGGGTTCACCAATTCATGCACCGCCTCAAGATCCGGGCGGTTGGCATGGCCTGAAACATGATAAAGCCCATCACAATCATCCACCACATCCACGCCCTTTTCCGACAGCGCGTTCATGATGCGAATGACGCCGCGTTCATTGCCCGGAATGGTCTTGGACGAGAACAAGAACATATCGCCCGCCTTCAGCTCCAACCCCAGATATTTGCCGCGTGAAAGCTGCGCCGATGCGGCCCGCCGCTCACCTTGCGATCCGGTCACTATCAGCATCATGTTCTGGCGCGGCACTTCTTGGGCACGGTCGGGGGGAATGACGCCCGGAAACCCCTCCAGCACCCCGGTCTGTTCGGCTGCGGTCACCATCTTGTTCATCGCCCGCCCCAAAAGACAGATCGACCGGCCTGCGGCCACACCTGCATTGGCCAATGTCTTTAGCCGCGCCACGTTAGAGGCGAAGGTTGTCGCCACCACCAATCCGTCATGGCCTGCGATCAATTCGGTCAATGGCCCGGCCAGGGTCGCCTCTGAGCGGCCGGGTTTGGGCGAAAACACATTGGTGGAATCACAGGTCAAAAGCTTCACCTGCCCCGCTTCTTGCGCAATCTTCAACCAATCTTCCGGATCAAAGGCCTCGCCCACAACCGGGCTGCCATCCAGTTTGAAATCCCCCGAATGAACGACCCGGCCGCCGGGCGTGTCGATGATCATCGCAGAGCTTTCCGGGATCGAATGGCTGACCGGCACGAATTGCACCTTGAAGGGCCCGACCTCAACCACATGCGGGCGGGCGGGCACGACAGTTACGGTCTCAAGCGGGATCCCCGCCTCATCCAGTTTCAGCTTGGCAAGTGCGCCGGTAAAGCTGCGCGTATAGACCGGCGCCTTCAGACGCGGCCAAAGGTGTGCCAGCCCACCCAGATGGTCTTCATGCGCATGGGTGATGAAAATCGCCTCTATCCGCTTGGCATTCTTTTCCAGCCAGCTTACGTCCGGCATGATCAGATCGACGCCGGGCGAGGTGTCCATATCGGGGAATGTAACCCCCAGATCAACCACGATCAGCCGCTCTTTCCCGGCCGGGCCATAGCCATACACATAGCAATTCATGCCAATTTCACCGGCCCCGCCTAGGGGAAGGTAGATCAGGCGCTCTTTCGAACTCATAGGTTTTCCTTGTTGAATGCGTGAATGACCGTCAGGCCATGCATCGTCAGATCGTCGTCTATCTTGTCAAACTTGGCTTCGCCTTGTGCGAACAAGGGTGCAAGCCCGCCGGTGCCGATCACTTTCATCGCAGCACCGTATTCACGTTTGATACGGGCAATGATCCCTTCGATAAGGCCTGTATACCCCCAAAAGACCCCAGACTGGATGCAACCGACAGTATTCGTGCCAATAACCTTCTCGGGCTGGGAAATATCGACATGCGGCAAGGCCGCAGCCCCTTGATGCAGGGCCTCAAGGCTCAGGTTCACGCCCGGCGCTATGACCCCGCCGACATAGGCACCGTCATTTGCCACCACGTCAAAGTTCGTGGCCGTGCCGAAATCCACCACCACCACATTGCCGCCGTGGCGATCAAACGCCCCAGCGGCATTGGCCAGACGGTCCGGACCCACCCTTGTGCCTTCGTCAACCCGCGGCGGCACGGGCAGCAGGCATTCGGGCTTCCCGACCACTAAAGGGCGGCAGTTAAAGTAACGGTCACACAGCACACGAAGATTGAAGACCACCCGCGGCACAGTTGCCGAAATGACCACCTCATCAATGGCAACTGGCACCTGATTATGGGCCATCAGGGCTGCGAACCAGACGAAATACTGATCGGCGGTGCGCTGATGATCGGTAGAACTGCGCAAGGTGCAGACAAAGGCGGCGCCATCCCAGACGGAAAATACGGTATTGGTGTTACCGCAGTCGATACACAAAAGCATGAAGCCGCCCTTTCAGAAAAACACATCCGCCGCCGGAATGGCGCGCCGCCCGCCCGAGGTTTTCAAGACCAGTGATCCGTCATCGGCCAAACTATCGAAAGTTCCGCTGATTGTCTCGGTCATCGTCCGGGCGGTGATTTCCTGGCCAAGCCTTGCCGCCCCCGCCATCCAGGCATTGCGGATCGGCGCAAAGCCGTAGGTCTGGAACTGCGCTTCCCAACGCGCGAAAGCATGGGCCAGATAATCCAGCAGCGTATCTTGTGAAACATCCACCCCGCATTCGCCCTGCACCGACACGGGCGGCAAAGCCCCCGCCTCAACCGCATCAGGCGCGGGCGACGTTGTCAGGTTCACACCAATGCCGATGATCAGATGCGACACCTGCGCGCCCTGCCCCGCACTTTCCAGCAAGATCCCCGCCACCTTACCGCCATTCAACAACACATCATTGGGCCATTTGAGGCTGATCGCGGCACGCGGCCCACATATCAGCGCCAAGGCATCGGCAAGGGCAAGGGCTGCGATGAAACTGCGCAAGGCCGCCTGTGCAGGGTTGCCATCGGGGCGCATCAGCAAGGTAGCAGAGAAATTTCCCTCGGGGTTGGCCCAGGCCCGGCCCCGCCGCCCGCGCGCCGCAGTTTGGCGCCGCGCCATGATCCATGTCGGTTGGGTCAGTTGCGGCGCCAGACGCGCCGCCTCGGCATTGGTGCTGTCAACCTCGGCCAGAACGTGACGGGCGACACCTTCGGGCCAAGACGCCGGATCAATGGCCAAGAGCACCGGCCGCCGCCATAGCGGCCCCCTCGACGCCGAAAAGATTGACGACGCCCAAGATCATCACCGCCGCAGATCCCATCAACACCACCCATTGCACCGGCGACATCTTGGCATCGATCCCGCCTGCATCACTGCCGAAATACATGTAAAAAACGATGCGCAGGTAATAGAAGGCACCGATGACCGAAGCCACCGCACCCGCCAGTGCCAACCAAGCCATATTGGCATCCACAGCCGCCTTCAGCACTGCGAATTTGGCAAAGAAACCCAGCATCGGCGGCACCCCGGCCAGCGAGAACATCAAGATCAAAACCGCCATAGCATTCACCGGATGCAGCTTGGCATACATGTTGAGGCTGCCGATATCGGTCACCGGCTGGCCGTCTTTTTCCATCGACAAGATGAAGGCGAAGGTGCCCAAATTCATCGCCACATAGACCGCCATATAGGTCAGCATGGCTTGCACACCGGCTTCGGTGCCAGAGGCCAAAGCCACCAGCGCAAAGCCCATATGCGCGATCGAGGAATAGGCCATCAGGCGTTTGATATCGCGCTGGCCAATCGCCGCAATCGCACCGAGGAACATCGAGAGCACGGCCAAAAGGGCCACGATCTGGCTCCAATCATGCACGGCACCGCCGAAGGCATCATGCATCACCCGCGCGAACAGCCCCATGGCGGCCACCTTCGGCGCAGTCGCAAAAAAGGCCGTCACCGGCGTGGGTGAGCCTTCGTAAACATCGGGCGTCCACATATGGAAAGGCACGGCGGAAACCTTGAAGGCCAGCCCGGTGATCAAAAAGACCAAACCGAACAAAAGGCCCATCGGCACATGGCCTTCGTGCACCGTCTCGATAATTCCGGCGAATTGCGTGGTGCCGGCAAAGCCGTAAGTCAGCGATGCACCGTAAAGCAACAGCCCCGACGACAGCGCACCCAGCACGAAATACTTCAAACCCGCCTCGGTCGATTTCACATTATCGCGGCGCAAAGAGGCCACGACATAGAGCGACAGGGATTGCAGCTCGAGCCCCATGTAAAGCGACATAAGATCACCGGCCGAGACCATCACCATCATGCCAATCACCGCGAAAGTGATCAGTATCGGATATTCAAACCGCGCAAGGCCGCGACGGTGCATGTAATCTTCGCTCATCGCCAAGACACCGGCGGCGGCCAGAAGAATGGTCACCTGCCCGAAGCGCGCGAAAGCATCGTCGCGCAAAGCGCCGTCAAAGGCCGGGCCCATGGCCTCGCGTCCCAGACCGATCCAGGCGGCAAGGGCCAAGAACACCGCGACCGTGACCCAGGTCAGCATCCGCGCGGTCGCGTCTTTGCTGGTATAGACTGCCGCCATCAACGCGGCCATCGCATAGATCGCCAAGATCAGTATGGGCAGAACGGCAGAGAAATCGACATTACTCATCGCTGGCGTTCCTTCAGTGGCTGGCCACGGCCGTGACCGCATCGGCGGGCAAGGCTGCATGGTAGTTTGAGACAAGATGCGTGACCGTTGGTCCGATGATATCGGTCACAAGGCTTGGATAGATACCAAGAAGCAGCGTCATCACGATCAATGGTGCCATCACCGCGCGTTCGCGCAACGACATATCGGCAATACCCTTCAGGCTTTCCTTGACCAGCTCGCCCATAACCACCCGGCGGTAAAGCCAAAGCGCATAGCCCGCCGACAAGATCACCCCCGACGTGGCCGCAGCCGCCGCCCAGGTATTGACCTGAAAGATACCCATCAAGGTCAGGAATTCACCGACAAAGCCCGAGGTGCCCGGAAGGCCCACATTGGCCATGGTGAAGAACATGAAGATCAGCGCGTAAACCGGCATCCGGTTCACCAAGCCACCATAGGCATCAATCTCCCGCGTATGCATGCGGTCATAGATCACGCCGACGCCAAGGAACAACGCGCCCGAGATGAAACCATGGCTGATCATCTGGAAAATCGCGCCGTCAACGCCCTGCTGATTGGCGGCAAAAATCCCCATGGTCACATAGCCCATGTGGGCGACCGAGGAATAGGCGATCAGCTTTTTCATATCGGACTGCGCAAGCGCCACCAGTGACGTATAGACAATCGCAATCGCCGACATCCAGAAAACCAGCCCCGAAAATTCATATGACGCCACCGGGAACATCGGCAGGCTGAAGCGCAAGAAGCCGTAGCCGCCCATCTTCAGCAAGATCGCCGCCAGCACCACCGACCCCGCCGTGGGGGCCTGCACATGGGCATCGGGCAGCCAGGTATGGACCGGCCACATCGGCATCTTGACCGCGAAGCTGGCAAAGAACGCCAGCCACAGCAGCGTCTGCATCCCGCCGGCAATCCGCATCCCCAAGAAGGTCACAGGCTCGGTCGAGAAGTTGAAGCTTAGCAGCGTCGGAATATCGGTGGTGCCTGCGGCATGATACATGGCGATCATCGCCACCAGCATCAGCACCGAACCCAAGAAGGTATAAAGGAAGAATTTGAAGGCCGCATAGATGCGTTCCTTGCCGCCCCAGATACCGATGATCAGGAACATCGGGATCAGGCCCGCTTCAAAGAACAGATAAAACAGCACCAGATCAAGGGCCACGAACACCCCGATCATCAGCCCTTCCAGCACCAGAAAGGCGACCATATATTCCTTGACCCGCGTCTCAACACCCCAGCAAGACAAGATGGTGATCGGCATCAGGAAGGTCGTCAGCATCACAAAGAGAACCGAGATGCCGTCAACCCCAAGCTTGTAGTTCAGCCCCATGATCCATGTGCGTTCTTCCACAAACTGAAAGCCGCTGTTGGATGGATCGAACCGCGCCAGCAAGGCGAGTGAGACCAAAAATGTCGCTGACGTGCCCATAAGGGCCAGCCATTTGGCATTGGCGCGCGCCGCCGGGTCGTCACCCTTCAAGAACAACGCCAGAACCGCCGCCGCTACCAAGGGCAAGAATGTGATGATGGAAAGCAGATTGTCCATTTACTCTGCGCCCCCCGAGAGCGTCATCCATGTCAAAAGCACGCCAATGCCGATGACCATCGCGAATGCATAGTGAAAAAGGTAGCCCGACTGGGCGCGACCGGCGAGGCGGGTGAAGAAGGGAATGATCCCCATCGCCACCCCATTGATCGACCCGTCAATAAGATTGCCGTCGCCGCGCTTCCACAAGAAACGCCCCAGCGCCTTGGCGGCGCGCACGAAGACAAATTCATAGACCTCGTCGAAATACCATTTGTTGAGCAAGAAGCGGTAAAGCACCGGCTGCTGGGCGGCCAGACGACCGGGCAGCGAGGGGCTTTTGATATAGAAAAGCCAGGCCATGGCAAAACCGATCAGCATGGCGATGAAGGGCGAGGTTTTCACCCAGGCCGGTGCCGCATGTGCTTCTTCCATCACGTGATTATCGGGATGCATGAAGATAGCCCCCTGCGGCGCTTGCCCCACGGCGGCGTGACCATCGACGCCGTGACCGTCGACGGCGGGCGCCGTGGCGTCATGGGCTGTGGTGTCTTCGGTCGTGGCATGGCCTGCGGTTTGTGCTGCAGCCTCATGATGGCCCATGCCAAAGAAGGTCGCCACTTTGTCATGATCGCCAAAGAACTGCCCGTACCAGACCATGCCCGAGAACACCGCGCCCACGGCAAGCACGCCCAAAGGCACCAGCATGTTCATCGGGCTTTCATGAGCATGTTCATGCGCATGATGATCACCGCGCGCCGCGCCGTAGAAGGTCATGAAGATCAGCCGCCAGCTGTAGAAGCTGGTGAAGCAGGCCGCAACGACCAGCGCCCAGAAGGCAAAGCCATTGCCCGAGGCGAAGGCAGATTCAACAATCGCGTCTTTGGAAAGGAAACCCGCGAAACCGATATGGGTCAGCGGAATGCCCACGCCGGTAATGGCGAAAGTGCCGATCATCATCGCCCAGAAGGTCAGCGGAATCTTTTTGCGCAAACCGCCGTAGTTGCGCATGTCTTGTTCGTGATGCATCGCGGTGATGACCGAACCCGCACCCAAGAACAACATCGCCTTGAAGAAGGCATGGGTGAACAGGTGAAACATTGCCGCCCCGTAAACCCCGGCACCGGCCGCCACGAACATGTAGCCCAGCTGCGAACAGGTCGAATAGGCGATGACACGTTTGATGTCGTTTTGCACAAGGCCAACGGTGGCCGCAAAAAACGCCGTTGCCGCGCCCACATACATCACGAATGATTTGGCCTCGGGCGCATATTCAAACAAGGGCGACATGCGGCAAACCAAGAACACACCCGCCGTCACCATGGTTGCGGCATGGATCAGGGCCGAAACCGGGGTCGGGCCTTCCATCGCGTCAGGCAGCCATGTGTGCAAGAATAGCTGCGCCGATTTGCCCATGGCACCGATGAACAACAAAAACGCCAAAAGGTTCGCGGCGTTCCAGTCAGTCCACATGAAACTGATCTGGGTTTCGGCCAGCATCGGACCGGCGGCGAAAACATCATCCATACGGATGCTATCGACCAGATAGAAAATCCCGAAGATCCCCAGGGCAAAGCCAAAATCACCCACGCGGTTGACCACAAAGGCCTTGATCGCGGCTGCATTGGCGCTTGGTTTTTTGTAGTAAAACCCGATCAAAAGGTAAGAGGCGACGCCAACCCCTTCCCAGCCAAAGAACATCTGCACAAGGTTGTCAGCCGTAACCAGTGCCAGCATGGCAAAGGTGAAGAACGACAGATAGGCAAAGAAGCGTGCCTTGTAATGCTCGTCATGGGTCCAGTTTTCGTCATGGGCCATATAGCCCCATGAATAGAGATGAACGAGTGCCGAGACTGTCGTGACCACAATCAGCATGATCGCCGTCAAACGGTCCAGCCGGATCGACCATTCGGTATCAAGCGAGCCTGAGCGGATCCAGTCCAGAAGATGGATATGCTGGGTGACCCCGTCAAAGGTCAGGAACACCGTCCAGCTTGCGGCGGCCGCTGCAAAAAGTACGGCCGTCGTCAGCAGCATCGCCGCCTTTTCGCCGATAAGCCGCCAGCCGAAGCCTGCGATGATTGCGGCCACCAAAGGGGCAAGAAGGATGAATTGAACCATTTGCCCTTAGCCTTTCATCACATTGACGTCTTCGACGTCGATCGTTCCGCGGTTGCGGAAGAAACATACCAAGATCGCCAGACCAATCGCCGCCTCTGC
>JBAUHP010000546.1:0-28173 GCA_049680345.1 Albidovulum sp.
ATCGTCGGTGACGCGCGGACCATGCGCGAAGAGATGCGCGCCTTGCGGTCGGGCGTGTCGGGGAACCTGCGGCTTGGGGTCATACCGACCGCCTTGCCGATGGTGTCGCAGCTTACGGTGCCTTTTATCGCGCGCAACCCGAATGTGCGGGTGACGATCTTGTCGCAGACATCCTATGAGATTTTGGAAGACATCGATCGGCTTGAGATTGATGCAGGTGTTACATATCTGGACAATGAACCGTTGGGCCGGGTGGCGCAGGTGCCGCTTTACCAAGAAACTTACCGGTTGCTGGTGGCGGCTGGCGCGCCGCTTGCCGGGCATGCCTCGGTCACCTGGAAAGAGGCGGCGGAACAGCCTTTGTGCCTTTTGACCGAAAACATGCAAAACCGGCGGATCATTACCCAGCATTTGTCTGAGGCCGGGGCGTCGGTGGTGCCCACGGTCGAATCGAATTCGTCGATAGCGCTGGTGGCGCATGTGGCAACGGGGCGTTGGGCGTCAATCGTGACCCAGACGATTTCGGACATGTTTGGCAAGGGATCGGGGCTGGTGGCTGTGCCGATCTCGGACGGTGAGGCGCGCCATATGGTCGGGCTGATCGCGCCCTGGCGAGAGCCGCATACCCCGGTTATCGCCGCTTTGCTGGACGAGGCGCGAAGGGTCGCGCGGGTTTGATAGCGCGAGCAAGACCGCGCTAACCTGCGGCCAGAACGCTGGCAAGATCTGCCAGGCTGGGGGTGAAGGGGTTGGCCTTCATGGATGACGCTTCAAGCGCTGCTATGCAGATGGCGGGGTGGTCTTCGGGTTGAAGGCCAAGGGCCGCCAGGTTGGGCAGGCCGTGGTCGTGCGACCAGCGTTGCAAGGCCGCGATCCCGTCTTTGGCGCCGAAGGTTTGCGCCAGCCAGTGCTGCACTTCATCCATCCGCGCTGACGGGGCATGGGCCACGTTCATCGCCAGCACATGCGGCAAAAGCGCGCCGCAGATCGCGCCATGGGCCGCACCGGTCGCACCACCGATCGCGCCCGCAAAGCCGTGCACGGCACCAAGGCCGGAATTGGCAAGGGCAAGACCGCCCGAAAGGCTGACCCATGCCATCTGATCGCGCGCTTGCGGGTCTTCGCCCTGCATAAGCCGGTGAAGGGCGGCAAGGCCCAGCGGGATCGCCGTGTGGCACAGCGCATCGGTATAGGCGTTGGCGCGGGTGCACAGGTAGGGCTCAATCACCTGAGTGATGGCATCAAGGCCAGAGGCAAGGGTGACCGCGCGCGGGGCTTGGTCGGTCAACGCCGGATCAATGATCGCCAGTTGCGCGATCATGCGGTCATCACGAAGGCTGACCTTGCGGCGGTGGGACGGCACATCGATAACGGCGTTCTTGGTGGCCTCGGCCCCCGTGCCGGCGGTGGTGGGCAGCGCGATGAACGGCAAGGGCTTTTCGGTCAGGGGCAAGCCGCGCCCGACCACTTCAAGGTGGTCAAGCGGGCGGCTTTTGGCGGGCAAGAGTGCGGCTACCGCCTTGCCAAGATCAATCGCTGCGCCGCCGCCCAAGGCCACGACGCAATCAGCATCTGCGGATCTGGCGGCGGCCAAGGCAGCCTGCAACCCCGGCAGGTCTGGCTCACCGGGGCAAGCATATGGGGTTACAGCAGCCCCGGCCGCGCGCAGGGCGGTGATCAGCCATGCGGCGCGCGTACCGTCGCGGCCATGCACAAGGAAGGGACGTGCGCCAAAACCGGCCACGGCGGATGCCGCCTGTGCCGACTGCCCGCGCCCGAATAGAATGCGGGGCGGGGCGAGGATGGCAAAGGGTGTCATACTGAAAGCGTGGCTTGCACCGCGCGTTGCCAGGCGCGGTATTTGTCATCACGGGCGGCGACCGGCATGGCGGGTTCGAAGCGCCGGTCAAGTGCCCATATCTTGGCGAAACCGTCAGCATCGGGGTACAACCCTGCGCGCATACCCGCAAGCCACGCGGCCCCAAGGGCTGTGGTTTCCGTGACCTTGGGGCGGTCAACCGGGGCACCGGTGATATCGGCCAAGAACTGCATCGCCCAATCCGATGCCGTCATGCCCCCATCGACCCGCAGCACCGCTTGGGTGGCATCGGGCCAATCGGCGCGCATCGCCTCGAGCAGATCGCGGGTCTGAAGGCCGACGCTTTCAAGGGCGGCCTTGGCAATTTCGGCGGGGCCGGAATTGCGGGTAAGGCCATAGATGGCACCGCGGCATTCGGCGTTCCAGTAGGGCGCACCAAGGCCGGTGAAGGCTGGCACCAGAATAAGGCTTTGCCCCGGATCGGCGGCTTCGGCCATCGCTTGCGTCTGTGATGCCGAGGCGATGATTTTAAGCCCGTCGCGCAGCCATTGCACAACAGCCCCCGCAATAAAGATAGAGCCTTCAAGCGCATAGGTGGTCTTGCCATCCAACCGGTAGGCAATCGTGCCCAACAGCCGGTTCTGGCTTTCGACCAAAGTCGAGCCGGTGTTGAGAAGCGCGAAACAGCCGGTGCCATAGGTTGATTTCATCATGCCGGGTAAAAAGCAGGCCTGACCGATGGTAGCGGCCTGCTGATCGCCTGCCACACCAAGGATCGGCACCCCGCGCCCGAAAAGCCCCGGGTCGGTGGTGCCATAGTCAGCGGCACAGTCTCGGACATCGGGCAGCATGCATTCCGGAATATTCAGAATTTTGAGAATATCCTTATCCCACGCACCTTTGCGGATATTGTAAAGCAGGGTGCGGGCGGCATTGGTGGCATCGGTTGCGTGGGTCTTACCGCCGGTCAGCCGCCAGATCAAAAAGCAATCAATGGTGCCGAACAACAGACCACCGGCCTCGGCGCGCGCGCGCGCACCTGCGACATTATCAAGAAGCCACTTCAGCTTGGTACCGGAAAAATAGGGATCAAGCAGCAGGCCGGTGGCATGGGTGATCGCCGGTTCAAAGCCTTCGGCCTTGAGGTTTTGGCACAGATCGGATGTGCGGCGGTCTTGCCAGACGATGGCGGGGTGGATGGGTTCACCCGTGGCCTTGTCCCAGACCACAGTTGTTTCACGCTGATTGGTGATGCCGATTGCGGCAATGTCGGCGGCGGTAAGACCAGCGCGATCTATGGCGCCGCGAACGGTGGTGGTGACGCTTGACCAAATTTCTTCAAGGTCATGTTCAACCCAACCGGATTTGGGGAAATATTGGGTGAATTCTTGTTGCGCCGTGGCTTTGACCCGCAAATCGGCATCAAAGACGATGGCGCGCGATGAGGTGGTGCCTTGGTCGATGGCAAGGATATGGGACATGCTTTCCCCTTAGGCCTGGGCTGCGCTGGTCATCCAGCGGTCAACCTCGGCGGCTTGATCTGGCGTCAACCTTAACCCCAGTTTCGAGCGACGCCAGAGGACATCTTCGCCGGTTCGTGCAAATTCGCGCGCGATCAGCCAGCGAAGCTCTGCCTCACTTAGCCCTGCACCGAAATCCTGGCCAAGATCGGCGGGGGTGTTGGCATCATCCAAGATGTTTGGTGCCTCGGTACCATAAGCACGGATCAGGCGGCGGGTGGTATAGTCGGACAAGAACGGGTAGCGCAGCTTCAATTCGCGGATAAGGCGCGCCACATCACCCACGGCGAAATCGCCACCTGCAAGCGGCACGCCCGCCGTCCAATCGCCGCGTTTGGGTGCAAGATAGGGGGAAATCTTGTCCAATGCGGCTTCGGCCAGCTTGCGGTAGGTAGTGATTTTGCCGCCAAAGACCGACAATATCGGGGCACCGTTGGTATCGAGTGACAAGACATAATCGCGGGTCGCGGCCTGGGCGGATTCTGCGCCGTCATTATAAAGCGGGCGCACGCCGGAATAGGTCCAAACGATATCGGCGCGGGTGACGGGGCGTTTGAAATACTGGCTGGCAAAGTCGCAAAGGTAATCTTGTTCGGCATCGGTGCAGGTAGCATCATGCGGATCGCCCTGATGGTCCAGATCGGTGGTCCCGATCAGGGTAAAGTCTTCCTCATACGGGATCGCAAAGATGATGCGGCCATCTTCGCCTTGGAAAAAATAGCATTTGTCGTGATCGAACAGCCTCTTGGTGACGATATGGCTGCCGCGCACCAAACGGATGCTTTCGGCGGTATCCACATGGGCAGTTTCGCGCACAATCCGTTCCACCCACGGCCCCCCGGCATTGACAAGAACGCGGGCGCGGTTGGTCTGGGTCTTACCTGCGGCCTCGGTGGTAATGTGCCAGATGTCGCCATCGCGCCGGGCACCGGTGACCTTGGTGCGTGTCATGATTTTTGCGCCGCGATCTTCGGCGTCGCGGGCGTTCAGGACGACGAGGCGGGCGTCTTCAACCCAGGCATCGGAATATTCGTAGGCCTTGCGAAACCTATCCTTCAGGGGCGCGCCAGCAAGATCTTGGGTAAGGTCAAGCGTTTTGGTACCGGGCAAGATTTTGCGCCCGCCAAGGTTGTCGTACAAGAACAACCCAAGCCGGATCAGCCAGGCCGGTCTGCGCCCCTTCATCCACGGCATAACCACGCGAAGAAGCCGCGAGGTGGGGGTTTCGCCCTCAAAGCGCATATCGGGGTGATAAGGCAGCACGAAACGCATCGGCCAACTGATATGGGGCATGGCCCGTAGCAAAACTTCGCGTTCGATCAAGGCTTTGCGCACCAGCCCGATTTCAAAATATTCCAGATAGCGCAGGCCGCCATGAAAGAGCTTGGTCGAGGCGGAAGAGGTGGCAGAGGCCAGATCATCCATCTCTGCCAAAGCAACTGATAGCCCGCGCCCGGCGGCATCACGGGCTATGCCGCAGCCATTGATGCCCCCACCGATTACGAAAACGTCGAAAATGTCGCCAGAATCGCGCGGGCTCACACGGGTTTCTCCTGCTTTGAACGCCGTCATTGAAACGGGGTGCGCGCGAATTGTCAAAGTTTATGTTCGTAATTGTTCGTTTTTTCTTTCACTTTTTCGCAACCACGTTAATTTCGACGCAAGGAGAGAGCATATGGCAATCAGTATCCGGCAAAGTGAGATCCTTGATCTGGCCCAAAGCGACGGCAAGGTTCTGGTCGAGGATCTTGCCCAGCGCTTTGGCGTCACCCTTCAGACCATTCGCCGCGATCTGAGCGATCTGGCTGATGCCGGGCGGCTGGAGCGGGTGCATGGCGGGGCGATGCTAGCGGCCGGTGTGGCCAATATCGGCTATGCTGAGCGGCGGCGATTGAATGCCGGGGCGAAGGCCGCAATTGCGCGGGCCTGTGCGGCAACTATCCCGGATAATTCATCGTTGTTCTTGAACATAGGCACCACAACAGAAGCCGTGGCGCGCGCACTTCTTGGGCACCGCAACCTGACACTGGTGACCAATAATATGAATGTTGCCAATATCTTGGCGGAATCCACGGGCTGTGAGGTGATTGTAGCAGGTGGGGTCTTGCGAAGATCTGATGGTGGTTTGGTCGGGGATCTGACCAAAGAGGCGATCGAAGCGTTCAAGGTGGATTACGCAATCATCGGCACATCGGCGCTGGACGCCGAGGGTGACCTTCTGGATTTCGACGCCCAAGAGGTCCGGGTCAGCCGGGCGATCATCCGTCAGGCGCGCAAGTGTTTTTTGGTGGCCGATCACTCAAAACTAAGCCGGTCAGCGCCGGTCAAGATTGCCTCGCTTCGCGAATTGGACGGAATTTTTACGGATGCGGCGCTGCCACAAACCCTTGCCGCAAAGTGCCGCGAATGGGGAACGGAGGTGCGGCTGGCGGACTAGGCGCCAAGCAGCGCAACTGCGGCGCGGTGAAGTTCGGGGGTGGCTGCGGCCACTGTCGCGATGTTTTCGCCCATCACCAATGGCGCGCCCTGCCAATCGGACATGACCCCGCCCGCTTCGGAGACAAGAAGCGATACGGACAGATAATCATAGGGTTGCAGGTCGAAATCTATAACCAGATCAATATGGCCCATCGCCAAAAGCGCATAGGGGTAGCAATCATATGAAAAGCGCCGGGTTTGGCCTGCATCCATCAGCCGCGAAAACACCTGTGGGTGGTTGCGCCAGATCTTTTCGCCTTCGCTGATATAGATCGCGGCCTGCGCCAAGGCGGTCTGGCCCGAGGCGCGTAGCCGTTCGGTGCCCTTGAACGCGCCGCGCCCCCGTTCGGCGCAAAACACCTCATCCAAAGCAGGCATACCGATGGCAGCCAAGCGGGTTTGGCCACCAACAATATGGGCAAGCAAGAAGCCAAACAAAGGGTTGCCGGTGATGAAGCTGCGGGTGCCGTCAATGGGATCAATGACCCAAAGGGCATTCGCATCGCCGCCTTCGATCCCGTGTTCTTCGCCGTAAAGGCCGTGATCGGGAAAGCGGTCGGCAATCAAGCGGCGAACCTCGGCCTCTACCCCGCGGTCGGCTTGGGTGACGGGGCTTTCATCGGCTTTGAATTCGACCCCCAAGCGGCCGCGAAAATAGCGCATTGCAGCAGCACAGGCCGCTTGGGCGATATCTAAAGCATCGTCAAGACTTGCGTCAGGGCCAGTTTCAGTTCGCACAGCGCTTGGAGGCTTCTTCAAGTGCTGCCGAAAAACCCAGAAGCGAAAAGGTGTCTTTGGTTTGCGTGCCGCGGGCCGAGCGCGCCGTCAGCACCGCCGTGGTGCCAGCCTTGAGGGCCGCAATAACCTTTGCGTCGTCTTCCACCGATCCCGGCCAAGCCCATTCGCCTTCGGTCGCAAGATCAAACTTGGTGCCGCCGATGTCCATCCCGACGGTTGACCCCGGCGCGAATGGATAGCCGCCGGTGAAGGCCACAACACCCGGCGCACCGGGGCTGAATGTCAAGAACAACAAGATATCGCCACGCCGCACGGAAACTGATTTTCCGTCCTTGGTGTTCACGGTCTCTTTGGGGGCCGAAACGCCCCAGCATTCTTTCGGATCACCTTCGACAAAGATGCTCCAATCGGTTTCAGCGGCCACCCGGTTGGTCGAGACCTGCGCCATAGCGGGAGCGGCGAGCACGATTGCAAGGCCCATGGCGCCCAGCACGCATCGCATTGGTGATTTCATCTGTCAGCGGCCTCCAGCCCTGGTTTGGTGCCCTGCCCCGGACCTTTTCGGTGCTTTGTTTGCACCTTTTCGTTGGCGGGGCTTATTTTAACTCGATATTGGGATACATAACGCATCAAAGGCGCGAGAGGAAAGCCCCGGTGGCAGTTTTTCGCGCAAGTTTTGACAACAGCCGGAGGGTAAGATGGCAGCCGCACAGATGATAGAGCTTTGGCGCGGCGGGACAATGGAAAGCCAGCATGCCGGCCATGCCGTGATCTGCGACGAAAAGGGCGCAGTGATCGAAGCCTGGGGTGATCCGGATGCGATGATCTTTCCGCGGTCTTCGTGCAAGATGATCCAGGCTTTGCCGCTGATCGAAAGCGGGGCAGCGGCCAAGGCGGGTTTACGGCAAGACCAGCTTGCACTTTGTTGTGCAAGCCATCGGGGGGCGTTGATCCATACGGTGCGGGTTGAAAAGTGGCTGGCCGATCTTGGGCTGTCAGAGGCGGATCTGCGCTGCGGATCGCAGGTGCCCCTGGATGCCGAGGCGCGCGATTTTCTTTATTCGACTCGGCAAAAACCCTGTCAGTGCCATAACTGCTGTTCAGGAAAACATGCGGGCTTCTTGACGCTGAGCCAGCATCTTGGCGGTGATGCGGATTATAACGATCTGGATCACCCGGTGCAGCGCGCCATCAAGGCTGCCTTTGAAGAAACCACGGGCATGACAAGCCCCGGCCACGGGATAGATGGCTGTTCGGCGCCAAACCATCTGACCAGCGTGCAAGCCTTGGGCCGGGCAATGGCCTTTTTTGCCACCGCCCGCGAAGATGGCAGTTTGCGCGAACAAGCAGCCCATCGGTTGACCCAGGCGATGATGGCCTATCCTGAACTGGTCAGCGGTGACGGCGGGGCTTGCACCAATCTTATGCGTGCGATGGGCGGCCGCGCCGCCGTGAAATTTGGCGCAGAGGCGGTTTATGTGGCGATCTTGCCCGAACAAAAGCGCAGTATCGCGCTTAAGATCCTGGATGGCGGCAAGCGTGCCTCAGAAGCGGCGATCACCGCACTTTTGATCCGGCTGGGCGCGCTTGAGAAAGAGCATCCGGTTGTAGGGCGCTATCTTACCGGGCCACAAAAGAACGCCCGCGGGATAACGACCGGCGAATTGCGGCTGTCGCAGGGGTTTGCGCAATAGGCCGGAAGGCTACATATCCATCGCTTCGGCCACTTCGATCGTGCCGCCATTGGCAAGGATCGGGCACCCCTTTGCCAAATCGGTTGCCGCATCAATGCTGGCGGCATTGACCAAAGAGTAACCGGACAAGGGGTTGGCGCCGCCGTTCATCGCGACCCCGCTTGCCGTGACCGTGCGCGACGGGCCAACCGGATTGCCGCCGTCCACCACGGCACTTCCCATGGTTTCGAACCATTTCATCCAGGCCGCCATGATCTTTTGGCCTTCTTCCGCGCTCTCGGGCATCTTGCCACCGTGATAGGCGAATACGAATTTCGGCATTTCGTCCTCCTCTTGGTTAAGTGGATGCGTATTGTCTGGTGAGTTTGCGCAGGCTGGAGGTCCAGCCCATTTGGTGATTTTGAAGCGATTCGTCATCAACCAGATCAACATGGGACACGATCAGCCGGGCGCGGGTGGCGCCAAGGGGTTGAAGTTGCAAAGTAACGTGGCTTTCATGGCCGCGCTGATCTGCATCATCATGCCAGGCCCAGGTAAAGCTGACCGCCTCCATCGGGGTGATCTTTGTGACCTGGCCTGACACCTTGTAGCGCTGCCCCTCGCCCCCCAGCATGACCGAATGCCAAGGGCCGGTCTTGGTGAAATCAAGCGCATGTTCGGGCACGGTCGTGCCTTCCGGACCCCACCATTGCAGCAATCCGGCAGGTGTTGTCACAAGTGCCCACAATTCGGCCGGGGTCACGTCGAAATCGCGTTCAAGGTGAAGATCGGGCATCAGGGTTTCTCCTTCCGGTTGGATGCTATGGCGGCTTCCAGACGGTTGAGGCTTGCCTCCCAGAAATCGCGGTGCGCGATGGCCCAGCCCGAGATTGCTTGCAAAGGCGCGGGGGCCACCGAGTACATCCGGCGCTGGCCGTCGATGCGTTGATGCACAACTCCGGCCTCTCGCAATACTTTGAGGTGTCTTGAAATCGCAGGTGCAGTGATGTCGGCGACATCGGCAAGATCGCCGGCGGATTGTTCGCCCTTGTCCAACAAGCGTTCAACGATGGCAAAGCGCGTAGCGTCGGACAGGGCGGCGAAGATCTGGGGTAAACGGGCCATGGATTTAGATTAACATAATTGTTAATTAACGCAATTACTAATTACATGACTTGCGGCAAGCCAAGCGCGCCTTACACCATCTGCCAGATCAGCCTGAGTGCAAGCGCGGTTGAGGTGATGACCAAAAGCGGTTTGATCAACCCGGCACCGATGTGCATGGCAAGCCGCGCCCCGATATAGGCGCCCGCAATCTGCGACAGCCCCATTGCCAGCCCCAGCCCCCAAAGCGGCGCGGCCACAAGCGCGAAGGCCAAAAGACCACCGATGTTCGAGGCAAAGTTCAACAGCTTGGTATGGGCCGTGGCCTTCAAAACCCCGTGACCCGCCAAAAGCACAAAGCCGATCATGTAAAACGCGCCCGCGCCGGGGCCAACCAGCCCATCGTAAAAGCCGATAAGCGGCACGATGGTTGCGGCAAAGACGGCGGGCACCATACGCTGAACCCGATCCTTGTCGGTCAGACCGGGTTTCAGGGCGAAGAAAATCGCTATGCCGATAAGGATAACGGGCAAGATCATCCGCAAGGTACCCGTTGGGACAAGCGGCACCACCGCAGCCCCGAGGCAAGCCGCAAAAAAGGCCAAAAGGGCGGGCCAAATCTGGCGGCGCAGATCGACATGGCCACGCGCGGCATAAGATATGGCGGCAGTGCCCGCGCCAAAAGCGCCTTGCAGCTTGTTGGTGGCAAGGGCCTGCACCGGCGGCACCCCTGCAAGCAACAGGGCGGGCACGGTAATAAGGCCCCCACCACCGGCGATACTGTCGACAATGCCTGCGACAAATGCCGTTGCGACCAGCAAAAGGACCAGATCGAGGGTGAGATGAAACATCTATAGCTCCGGCCAAGAAATGTGGTCAGGCGAAATCACTGATACTGTAGCCCTGGATATAGAGAAGTGCGGTCAGATCGCCGTGGTTGATGCGGATATCGCATTCGGCCGCGACCGAGGGCTTAGCGTGAAGTGCGACCCCTGCGCCTGCAAGGCCAAGCATGCCAAGGTCATTTGCGCCATCGCCCACAGCCATCACATCGGCAGGGCCAAGGCCAAGCCGCGCGGTGATGTCTTGAAGGGCTGCAACCTTTGCCTCGCGGCCCAAAATCGGGCGCGCGACCTCTCCGGTCAGTTTGCCGCAAGAGGCCAAAAGGCGGTTGGCGCGGTGTTCGTCAAAGCCAAGCGCACCCGCGACAGCCTTGGTGAAATCTGTAAAGCCGCCCGAGACCAGCGCCGCATAGGCGCCGTTGGCCTTCATCGTGGCGATCAGCGTCTGGCCGCCCGGCGTGTAGGTGATACGTTCGGCCAGAACCTGCGCAATGACGGCCACGGGGAGGTTGCGCAACAGATCGACACGCTCGATCAGGGCTTCCTCAAAATCCAGCTCGCCGTTCATGGCACGCGCGGTGATAGCGGCCACGCGCGGGCCTTTGCCCGCCATATCGGCCAGTTCATCAATGCATTCTTGCCCGATCATGGTGCTGTCCATATCGGCCAAAAGCATCTTCTTGCGGCGGTTTTCGCTGGGTTGAACCACCAGATCAATACCAAGGGCTTGCAGCCCTTCCCATACCTGCCAGCGGTTATCGGGCATATCCGCTACGGCAAATTCCGCCGCCACACCTGGGTTGAGCCAATGCGCCTGCCCCCCGCCCCATGCATCGCGCAAGGATTCGACCGCTGTACGGTCAAGGTTGGCGTGGGAAGGGTTGGCAAGCAAAGTTGCGATGTACATAGGATTGTCCCCGCAGCGTGGTATCGCGCGGCACTAACCATGAATGGCGGTGCAAGGCCAGAGCAGAAACCTGCTTAGCGGAGGTTGATTAATGCCGATCCGTTTTCAAAAACGCGCACCCATTCCAAGATGCGCCAACCGCGCCGCAGCCCAGTGGGCCAGAACGGATCGGCACGGATCAGCCCCTCGACCTCTTGTGGCGTATTGGCCGTCACAAGCCACAATCCCCCGGCGGGATCCACACCCGATCGAAGTGGGCCCGCTGCCTTGATAAGCGTGGCATGGGCCTGCAAAAAAGCAAGGTGTGCGGGCATATGTCGTGCCCGAATCTCCGGGTCAGACTTTGGATCGTCATCAAACAATACAACAAAATGCATGGGTTTATTCCTTTGATCTTTGCATGTCTTGCCATTCATGCCGCTGAAAATACGCAGGTTGAAGGCGAGTATTTACCGCCGTAAGCTGCAATAATGCAGGGCATTGACTGGGATCAGCTGCGGTTTCTACTGGCGCTAGAGCGCGGGGGCAGTTTTGCTGCCGCTGCAAGGCTTTTGGCGGTGGATGACACCACGGTTTCGCGGCGGCTGAGCGCCCTGGCCCAACAGCTTGATGCGCCGCTCTTTCGTCGAGGCCCCGGCGGGACACTGCGCCTGACCGAGATCGGCGCCCGTGCCGCCGCACATGCCGAACTGATGGAGGCCGAGATACATGCCCTTGGCGCGGCTTCCGGCTGTGGGCAAGACGGGATATCCGGCAATGTGAGGCTGACCGCTGTCCCGATTCTTGCCAACCGGCTGCTGGCGCCGCGACTGGGCGCCTTGCTTGCACCGCATCCGGGATTAACGCTGGAACTGGCCGCCGAGCCCCGCAACCAACAACTTACCCGGCGCGAGGCCGATCTGGCGCTGCGATTGGCGCGGCCGGCATCCGGCGGGTACGGGCTTTGGACACGGCGGATTGGAATGTTGGCCTACGGGGCCTACACCGCCCAGGGGCTTGGCGAGGGCTTGCCTTGGATCGGCTATGTCAATGAAATGGCGCATTTGCCGCAAATGCGCTGGCTAAAATCGCGGTCTTGGCAAGGACGCTCTTGCGGCTTGCGGGTTACCGACGCCGAAACGGCACATGAGGCGGCGGCCGCTGGGCTTGGCATTGCCTTGCTGCCATCCCTGATCGCCGACACCGACCAACGGCTTGAGGCCCTTGCGCTGCGTGATGGGCCCGCGCCCCGTGAGGTGTGGATTGTGGGACATCAATCAGAGCGGGAATTGCCGCGGATCCGGCTGGTGATTGATTGGCTTGCCGGGATGTTCACCTAAAGCACCGCGTTGCAGGTCTTAGTCACGCGCTGTCGGTTTTTGCGCCTGATGCGACGTATTGGCACTGTTTTTTCGCTTGCACGCGTGCGCGCACCGCACTAACTCTGCCGGTGGGACACCCTTCCCCAACGAAGGGCACTTATCTGGAAGGATAGTATGACTGATTTGAAGACCCCGGCCACGCGGCCGGTTAATCCGCGTTTTTCGTCTGGCCCTTGCGCCAAAATCCCCGGTTATTCGCTTGATATGTTGTCGGACGCGCCTTTGGGTCGTTCGCATCGTGCGGCCGTGGGGAAATCCAAACTAGCCGAGGCGATTGCACTGACACGCGAGGTGCTGGCTGTGCCTGAGGGCTACCGCATCGGCATTGTGCCCGGCTCGGACACGGGTGCTGTCGAAATGGCGCTTTGGTCGATGCTGGGGGCACGTCCGGTTGAAATGCTGGCTTGGGAAAGTTTCGGCGAAGGCTGGGTCACGGATGTGGTCAAACAGCTGAAGCTGGATGCGACCATTCGCAAAGCCCCTTATGGTGAAATCGTGAATTTCGCCGAGGTCGATTTTGACCGTGATGTGGTGTTCACCTGGAACGGCACAACCTCGGGTGTGCGGTTGCCGAATGGCGATGCGATCCCTGCAGGCCGCAAAGGCCTGACGATCTGCGATGCCACCAGCGCAGCTTTCGCGATGGATCTGCCTTTCGAAAAGCTCGATGTGGTGACGTTTTCTTGGCAAAAAGTATTGGGTGGCGAGGGCGCGCATGGCGTGCTGATCCTAAGCCCGCGCGCGGTGGAGCGGTTGGAAAGCTACACGCCGCCATGGCCATTGCCGAAGATCTTTCGCCTGACCAAGGGCGGTCGCCTGATCGAGGGGATCTTCAAGGGCGAGACGATCAACACACCGTCGATGCTGGCGGTTGAAGATTATCTTGTGGCGCTGAAATGGGCGCAATCGCTTGGTGGGTTGCCCGCAATGATCGCGCGCGCCAGCGCCAATGCCGGTGCGATACGTGATTTTATCGCGGACAAGGATTGGATCGCGGATCTGGCGGTTGACCCGGCAACGGCATCGACCACCAGTGTTTGCCTGAAATTCACCGATCCGCGCATTGCTGACGGGGCGACATTCGCCAAGGCAGTGGCCAAGCGGCTGGAAAATGAAGGTGTGGCGCTGGATGCAGGCGCTTACCGTGATGCACCGCCGGGCCTGCGGATCTGGTGTGGATCAACGGTTGAAACCGCGGATGTGCAAGCATTGATGCCCTGGATCGAATGGGCTTTCTCGGCTGAGCTTCAAGCATTGCTGGCGGCGGCGTAAAAGCCACGCCGCCTTTCCAACTTATTCAATATTCAAGGAGCCTGATCATGGCACCCAAAGTTCTCGTATCCGACAAACTTTCCGAAACCGCCGTACAGATCTTCCGCGACCGGGGGGTCGAGGTCGATTATCTGCCCGATCTGGGTAAGGACAAGGACAAGCTGCTGGAGGTCATCGGCCAGTATGACGGTCTTGCCATCCGCTCTGCCACCAAGGTTACCGAAAAACTTCTGGGCGCGGCCACCAACCTTAAGGTCATCGGCCGCGCCGGGATCGGGGTTGATAATGTCGATATCCCCGCCGCCTCAAAACGCGGTGTGATCGTGATGAACACGCCGTTTGGCAATTCTGTCACCACGGCCGAACATGCGATTGCAATGATGTTCGCGGTGGCGCGGCAATTGCCCGAGGCAAGCGCCTCTACCCATGACGGCAAATGGGAAAAGAACCGCTTCATGGGGGTTGAGTTGTTCAACAAGACCCTTGGTGTCATCGGGGCGGGCAATATTGGTGGCATCGTTTGCGACCGGGCCTTGGGTTTGCATATGAAAGTCGTCGCATATGACCCGTTCTTGTCCGAAGAACGCGCCAAGGCGATGGGTGTGACCAAGGTGGGGCTGGATGAGTTACTGGCGCGGGCCGATTTCATCACATTGCATGTGCCGCTGACCGACAAGACCCGCAATGTCTTGTCAGCCGAGGCAATCGCCAAGACCAAAAAGGGCGTGCGGATCATCAATTGCGCGCGCGGCGGGCTGGTGGATGAGGCGGCCTTGGCCGCAGCGCTGAAATCGGGCCAAGTCGCGGGCGCGGCCTTTGACGTGTTTGAGGTCGAACCAGCCACCGACAGCCCGCTTTTCCATCTGCCCAATGTGGTCGTGACCCCGCATCTGGGGGCCGCCACCACCGAAGCACAAGAAAACGTGGCGCTTCAGGTGGCCGAACAGATGGCCGATTACCTGTTGACGGGGGCGGTACAAAACGCGCTGAACATGCCTGCCGTCACCGCCGAGGAAGCCGCCGTCATGGGGCCATGGCTGAAGCTGGCCCAGCATCTTGGCGCCTTTTCGGGCCAGATGACGGATGAGCCGATCAAGGCGATCAACGTGCTTTATGACGGCACCGTCAGCCATATGAACCTTGAGGCGCTGAATTGTGCCGCGATTGCAGGGATCATGAAGGCCACCAACCCGGATGTGAACATGGTATCGGCCCCGGTGATCGCGCGCGAGCGCGGCATCAAGATTGCCACCACGCGGCAAGAAAAGGCTGGCGTATTCGATGGGTACATGAAGCTGACGGTTGTCACCGACCGGCGCGAACGCTCAATCGCAGGCACCGTGTTCAGCGATGGCAAGCCGCGCTTCATCCAGATCAAGGGCATCAACATCGACGCCGAAATCGGCGCCCATATGCTTTACACCACCAATGAGGATGCCCCCGGCATTATCGGCACCTTGGGCAATACTTTGGGCGAAAACGGCGTCAACATCGCCAACTTCACCCTTGGCCGAAGCGGTATCGGCTCGGACGCCATCGCGGTGCTTTACCTTGATGAGGCAATCCCCGCCCACGTATTGGCAAAGCTGGTCGCCAGCGGCAAGTTCCAGCAAGTGCGCCCTTTGGTCTTTGAGATCGGCTGACCCGCGGGGCGGCACACCACAGACATGAAAATAACGACCCTACCCGCGTCGCTTTCGGCGTAGCGGTGGGGTCTTATCCGGTCAACTCTGCTGCCGTAGCAGCAAAGACGGGGTTTTCAAATGGCGCAGACAGCACTTCTTTCAGCGATCGCTGATGTGTATTTCGCTGAGGGCCGGACGGCCGCTAACCACAGCGCCGAGGCCCTGATGGCGCCCTGCGTGCCGCAGTTTTCACCGCAACCGCCATGCGCCTTTGACCAAAACATCCGCGATGTTCTGGCCGGTTCGCCCCACCCTGCGGCGGCGGCGGTCTTGGCCGGTCAGCACTTGCTGGAATGGTCGGGCAACGCCATTGCCGAAGGTCTTGATAACGCGGCCGCCAGCATCTCTGACGTCGCCGTCATCGTTTCTCCGGAGGGGCCGATCATTGCGCCTGACATCCGGCTTGGGGTCTTTTACCAAAAACCCAACAGCTATTATTCGCTGCATAACCATGATGCGGATGAGACTTATGTGATCATCGCAGGCGAGGCTTTGTGGACAGCGGGTGATGACCGACGCGCGCGCGGCGTGGGCGACTACATTCATCACCCCAGCCTGATGCCGCATGCATTTCACACCGGGCCTGAGGGCATCGTCGCCCTTTGGCGGTGGAGCGGCGATGTGAATATCCATTCTTATGCGTTCTTGGAAGATCCCCAAGCCATCCTCGCCTAAAGTTGGATTGCATTCCGTCGCCGCGCCGCTATAGGGTCGGCACGATTTAACGGGATGGCAAAATGCGAACTTACGCAATCGGCGACATTCACGGCCATCTTGATAAGCTGCAAGCGCTGCACGGGCTGATCGCGGCGGATCGCGCGGCTTATGGCATTGAAGATACCCCGATCGTTCACGTTGGCGATCTTGTGGATCGGGGCCCTGACAGCCGCGGGGTGATTGACTATCTTTTGGCCGGGCAGCGGGCGGAGAAGCCTTGGGTGGTCTTGAAAGGCAATCACGACCGGATGTTCACAGGGTTCTTGGGTGACCCCGATCACCATGATGCGGGCCTTCGCGCTGATCTGCATTGGACCAATCCGCGTTTGGGCGGCGATCAGACACTGGCCTCTTACGGGGTTATGGGGGCGGGTGAGCGGATGCTTTTCGATCTGTGCGACGATGCCCGTCGGGTGGTGCCCGAGGCGCATATTGCCTATATTGATGGCTTGCCCAGCAGTTATCTGCGGGGGGAATGTCTTTTCGTTCATGCCGGTATTCGCCCCGGTGTTGATCTGTACGATCAACGCGATGACGATCTTTTGTGGATCCGCAAGGGTTTCTTGGAAGATGCCCGCGATCATGGGGTCTTGATCGTACATGGACATACGCCGGTTGACGAAGTGACGGATTATGGCAACCGTTTGAATATCGACACGGGTGCCGGTTATGGCAAAGCCTTGTCGGCGGTGGTGATTGAAGGCCGCATGGTTTGGCGGTTGACCGACAAAGGCCGCGTTGCGGTTGCGCGGGTCTGAGCAAGACTGCGCGGCGCCGGGTTTGCACCATTCGACACAGTTATTGCCCGACACATCTTATTGCAAAGTTACATTGACGGCGGCGGTCTGGCCCTTGGCGTCAATCACCGACAGGCGGTAAAACCCCGCACTTCCCAAGGTCAGGGTGGTTTCATGGCTGCGCTCACCAATGGCCAGCGGTTTGCCATTGGCCATCCATATATACGGCGGCTCTCCGTTGCGGACACGAACGGTAAGCGTGCCGCCGGACAGTTCAACTGCGGCCCCATCGGGGGGGAAGGCCACCTCGGGCGCGCCGGGGCTTGGCGCAAAGACCGCGTTGCGAGAGCGGAAGCGTTGCAAGGGCTGCGGCAGGCGGGCGTTGGGCAAGATCAAGGTGGCGGGCGGCGGGGCGGATAGTGGGGTGAAGGCGGGTTTCAGCCGTCCGAACACCTCAAAAAGCACCGGTGCAGCCAATTCGCCGCCAAAAGCGCCGGGCACGGGTGAGCCATCGGCGCGCCCCATCCACACCCCGGCCACATAGCGTCCGTCAAACCCGATGGCGAGCGCGTCGCGGTGGCCGTAGCTGGTGCCGGTTTTATAGGCAAGACGGCCGGGGGCGGCACCGGGCGGCGGCGGCAGGCCGGCCAGAATATCACCCACCATCCACGCAGCCTCGGGGCCAAAAAGGCGTTGCGGTAGTGGGGTGGCGGCACCGGGATGGACAGACAGGCCGATCGGCTGACCAAGCCGGGCAAGCGATGCATAGGCGCCCACCAGATCTTCCAGCGAAATGCCAAGGCCACCCAAAGCCACGGCAAGGCCCGCCTGCCCGCCCGGCACTTTTGCCTGTGCGCCCGCGCGGCGCAATGCGGCCAGAAGTTTGGCGGGGCCAAGCGCCTCGGTCAGGCTGACCACCGGAATATTAAGCGATTTCTGCAAAGCGTCGCGGATACTGATCGTGCCGCGAAAATGATTGTCAAAATTTTGCGGTACATAGGTGCCAAAGGCGGTGGGCTTATCGTCGATCAGGGTTTCGGGATGGGCAAGACCTTCGTCGAAAGCCAACCCATAGACGAAAGGTTTGAGCGTTGAGCCCGGCGAGCGTAACGCCCGGGTCATGTCGATAAAGCCCGCGCGCTTGTCGTCGGCCCAATCGGCGGTGCCGACTGTGGCAAGGATTTCGCCGCTTTGATGGTCGGCCACAACGATGGCCACCGAAAGCTGCGCGCCGCCGCGCTTTGCGGCCTGGGCCGCCAGACGTTCAAGCGCTGCTTGAAGGCGGGCGTCGATGGTGGTGGGATGGCGGCGCAAAAGCGGCGCCTCAGACGCAAGCCGCGCGGCCAGAAGCGGGGCGAGTTGCGCAAAGGCGGTGCGGCGCTGGGGCACTGGTTCGGTCAGGGCGGCGGCGACGCGGTCGGGTGGCAGCAGCCCCGCCTCTGCCATCCGCGCCAGCACCCTTGCACGCGCGGTGGATGCGGCTTTTGGGTGGCGGTCGGGGCGGCGGGTTTCGGGTGATTGTGGCAAGGCGACCAGAAGGGCCGCCTCTGCCGCCGTCAAGCGGCGCGGTTCCTTGCCAAGATAGGCAAGCGATGCGGCGCGCAGCCCTTCAAGATTGCCGCCGTAAGGGGCAATGCGCAGGTAAAGATCAAGGATCTGCGCCTTGGTCAGACGCCTTTCGAGCGCCAGTGCCAGCCGGATTTGCCTAAGCTTACCCGCCCAGCGCCCGGTGCCGCTGTCTTCCAACAACCGCGCCACCTGCATGGTCAGGGTCGAGCCGCCCGAGACCACTTGGCCGTTCAATGCGGCTTGGATTGCCGCGCGCATCATAGCCAATAGATCAACGCCTGCATGTTGGTAAAACCGCTTGTCTTCATAAGCCACCAGCATTTCGGCAAACAGCGGATCGACCGGGCCGGGATCAAGCCGCCAGCGGCCACCGGCCACGGTAAAGGCGCGCAGCAAGCTGCCATCGCGCGCCAAAACCTCGACCGAGGTATCAACCACCAGCGGCGGCAGATCGGTGTGTGCCACCCATGTGTCGAAGGCATCATGGGCCGTGGTCAGGACGAAAAGCCCCGCCACCGCCCAGATGCCAAGAGTGCGGCGCATGGCTTACTCGGTAATCGTGACCGTGCCTGCATCGCTGCGCGCACGGAAATCGGGGCGATACATATCTTCGACGGAGGCGGCTGGCAGATGATAGCTGCCGGGCGAAATCGCGCGCACGATATAGGCCAGCCGGAAAGCATCGCGCGAAGACCAGTCAACGGCGGCCAGGAAGCGTTCTTGGCGGAACTCGACGTTTCTCGTGTCTTCATTGGTGGTTAGCCAGTCAAGTGCGGCGATGTCGCCCGCGCGGATCAGATTGGGGTTATCAATCTCAAACCCCGCGGGCAGCGGGTCGTTGACCATCAGCCGCGCCTCGCCGCCGCCAAGCGGCAAAACCTCTATCACCGCCACCAGACGGCTGCCTTGGGGGATGGCATCAAGGGCCACGGGCGCGCCTTCTATCGTGTACCAGTTTCGGGTGATCTTGTAGCCATTGCCGCCTGCGGGTTCGGGGGTTTCGGGCACGCCGAAAGTGGTCAGCGTCAGGGTGGCGGGCTGGGTAGCCGCGTTGGCGATGATCTGAGCACCGCCTGCAAGTTTATCGTCTATCACGCGCACCAAGGGGCCAGTCAGGGGGGCGCCATTGATGGTGAAATCGCCCGCACCGGCACGGTCAATCTGGGCATGGGTGGCCAAAAGCGCCCATGTCGCCTCTTGCGTCGAAAGCGGGCGGGCAAGCAGACTTGCGGCGACGGATTGGCCCAGAGAATTGGCGTCAAAGGCGGTTGATCCGGCCTCTGCCCCCAGTGCCAGCAGGGCCGTTGCATCGCGCAGGTTGGTGCCGTAATCGGCGCGCCAGATCTGCGCTTCGGGCGTGCTGGCGCGGGCGGCGGCGTTTTGGGCGACGAGCATCGCCGCGCGTTTGAACATCGCATCCGCACGGGTCTGATCGCCGTAAGATGCCAGGGCGGCCCCAAGTTGGGCGGCGGCCATCGGTGTGTCAAAAGCCTCGGCTTTCACATCGGCATAATAGCGCAAATCGCCCATCGCCGCAGCCCCTTCGCGGGCCAGAACCATCAGCGCATAGGCCATAGCCCCACCGCCTTGGTCGAAGTCGGGGGCGTAGTTGATCTGGTTGCGCAGATTGTCCATCGCATTACGAAAGGCGATATCGGGTATGGCGTAACCTTGGGCACGCGCACGGCTTAGAAAATCACTGACATAAGCATCCAGCCACATATCGCCCGAATTTGCGTACCAAAGCCCGAAAGCGCCGTTGGAGGATTGGTTGGCCAGCACCTCGGTTATGGCTTGCTGCACGCGTTCGCGAATGCCGCTGGTGTCGCCCGCGCCCATGGCGGCGGCGACTTCCTCAAAGTAAAGTAGCGGCAGGGCCTTTGAGGTAAGCTGTTCGGTGCAGCCGTAGGGGTAGCGGTCAAGGCTGGCCAAGATGCCGGGCGCGTTGAACCGGGCTATGGGGCCAAGGGCAAGGGTTGCCTTGCCAGAGCCCGGGATGAAGCCCGCGAAGACATTGTCATCAAGGGTGAATTCTTGCCCAGCGGCCAAGGTGAACTGGCTTTGGCGCGATATTTCGGGGTCGTTGGACTGGACCGGTATGACAAGGGTCTTGATCAATTGCTTGCCGTCGGGCGTGGTCAGGGCAATGCGCAAGGTTGCCTCACCCTCTGACGCCAAAGCATGAAGTGGTACCGACAGTTTCACCTTGCCTTGATCGGCCAGATCAACGCCTGACGGGGTATCGCCAAGCACCAGCCCTTCAGCGGTGATATCAAGCCCCATACGGCCCGAAGGGCCATCGGCATGGACAAGCTCCAACCGCAATGTCGTTTGATCACCGGGGGCCAAGAAACGCGGAACCGAGGCGGTCACCACCACCGGGTCATGCACCAGCACATCTGCCTCGGCCTGACCGATCGCAGAGTCTGACCACGCCACAGCCATCAGCCGCACCGTGCCGTTGAAACTGGGCAGGTCGAATTCGGTGCGGGCATAGCCATCTGCACCGACAGCAATCGGGCCAGAAAAATAGGCGACCAGTTCTTCGGTCGGTGGCGGGGACTGAAGCTTGACCCCGCCCGCATCACCGCCCGAACGCACAACCCCCATGGCGCCGTTTTGGCCATCAATCAGGCGTCCGTAAAGATCATGGATCGCCATGCCAAGCTTTTGCTGGCCGAAGTAATGGCCATCGGGATCGGGGGATTTGAACGCGGTAAGGTTCAAGATGCCGACATCGACGGCGGCGAGGGTGATATAGGCCGTCTCACCGGGTGTGATCCCATCAACCTTGACTGCCACTGGCAGTGGGCCGCGCGGGGCCACTTCGGGGGCCACCTCTATGCGGGTAGTAAGACGCTTGGTGCCGGGATCGACAGGTGCATATGAGAGGCCCAGCGCCCGGGTCGGCGCGCGGGCCGCCGCCGTATCCGCGTCAAGCGGGCGGATGACCGACGCGGTAACATAAGCACCAGCGCCCCATTCATCGGTGACGGGCAGGTCGATGATGTTTTCGCCCGCCGTCACATTCACCGCCTGCATCGCGATCAGGTGGTTTGAGACGACATTGATCAGTGCCACGCCCGCTGCGCGCGGCACGATGCGCAGTTTTGCCGTATCGCCCGCGCGGTAGGCGGGCCGATCAAGCGACAGTTCCAGCGTGTCGGGGGTTTGGGCGGCATCGGCGGGCGCATACCAACCCGCATAAAAGCGGGTGGAGGCGGCAGAATATTCGCCCCCGGCGCTTTCGACCACCAATTCGTAATTGCCCCAATCGACCTTGGCGGCAATCGACACAGCGCCATCGGGCGAAAGCGTCACATCGCCTTCGGCCACGCGAGAGCGGGTAGTGGTGACATCCCAATTCCATTGGCCATAAAGTGCGTACCACTGGTAATGGGTTTCCAGCCGGTTAAGCCGCCAATGAACAGCGCGGGAGGTGGCCTGCCCATCGGGGCCGACGGCGATCAGATCAAAGCGCGCCTCGGTGTTTTCGGCAACAGCGCCGTCCTTGAAGGCCGGTTTGATGCCGATGACCGGAGTGTCAGGCAAGATTATGCGTTCAATGCTGCGTTCAACCGGGCGACCTGAACCTTCGGCAAGGCGAAGGGCCACGCGGGCCGTCAGCGGGCGGTTGGCGGCTGGGCCAAGATCGGGGATGATAAGGCGCGCCGTGCCATTGCCTTCGGCATCGGTTTGGCCGGAGCCGGAAAGGCTGTCGTAATAGGGGGAGAAGGCGTCATCATATTTGCCAAACTCGTAGCCGGGGAATGCGACGAGGCTGTCGGCGGCGGATATCCGGTAATCACCCTCGATCGGCAGATCTGCCCCCGGGGCGCCAAAAAGGTAGCGCGCCGAGATGGAGATTTCCGGGGCATCGGACAGGCGCAACGGACCTTCGGGGGCTGCAAGGGTAAAGTCGATCCGTTCGGGCAAGAAATCTTCGACAAGGAAGGATTGCGAGGCAAGCGTTGGGCCTTTTTCTTCAGCAAACACCTCTATCCGCCATGTGCCGCGCGGAGCGCTGGCACCGATGGGCAGTGACAAAGCCCGCCCACCGCCACCGGCGTCAGCAGCCAACACCCGGTTATATTCGACCCCATCGGGGCGGATCAGACGCGCGGTCAGCGGCAGACCGTTGATGGCTTTGACATTGGGGTCACGGGCCAGAACCGTGGCGTTAAGGGTTTCGCCCGCGCGGTAGGCACCACGGTCGGTGGTCAAAAACACGTCAATGGCCGGGGCTGCCGCGCGGCCACTGACCCCGCGGTCCGAAAGATCAAATTCAGGATCGGTCAGCGACAGGAAGGAAAAATCTTCGCCCGCCTCAATGGTAATCATCGCCGGGGCCGAACTGCCTTTGCCCGCAACCATGGCCGGGGCGAAATGTGCGTAGCCCTGATCATCGGTCATGGCCGTGCCGATCACCGAATTGGCGCGCGACAATAGCGTGGCTTTGACGCCGGGTCTGGCCAGCGCATCGCCAAGGCCGCGCACGAATAGATGCAGCCCATCGGTGCCCGACATGCTGGTAAGCCCCAGATCAGAGATCACGAACCATTGGGTGCCGGGCGGGGTTTCATCGGGGTCAGCCCCCGGAATTGCGGCTTGCAACATATAGATGCCGGGGCCCAGATCCTTCAGCACCGCATCAAGCGGTAACCGGGTGGTGACATCGCGGTTGGGTTCCGCATTGGCCATATCAGCCACGCCGCGCCAAACCTCTTCGGCGAACTGACGGTTGAAATACTCGGCGGTGTAGTAGTCAAGCGGCCGGGCGAGGTAATCCTCGACCATCGCGCGCACAAGATTACGATCCGAGATGCGCTGCAAGGTGAGGTCAAGCTTGGCAGTATTGACGGTTTGCACCGGGATCCCGCTTTGCGCGGCGCGCGGCAATATATAGGCGCGCCCCGGAAAGCTGATGGAAGCGGCGCGGTCGCGAATATATAATTGCAAGGTGGTGTCTTTGGCCAAAACCTCTCCGTCGGCGGCGGGCAGACCCTGGCGGAAGGTGACCTCATAGCGCTTGCCGTGGGTGACACCGTCGATACAGATCTGGCGATCTGACGCCTCAACCGAGAGCCCGGTTTCGGGCAGTTGAACGAAGGGCGCGTAATCGGTGCCGCTGGCGATCAGCCGCGAATTGAATGTGGCGCAGATGCGGGGGCGGGCGGCATCGCTATCGACGCGATGTTCGGCAATGCGAAAGCCGTATTTGGCGATGGCATCATCCAAAAGGGCGGCCGCATCGTCGCGCGGCTGAATGCTTTGCGCCAGACGCAAGGCCGGGATCATATCGCGCCCACGATTACTGTCTTGCAGCGCTCGGGCCATGACCAGAAGTGCCGAGGCCTGCAATGCAGGGCGATTTGCCCGCAGATAGCCATTGACAGAAGCGCTCAGCGCGCGATCACGCATTCCTTCGCGATTGTCTGTCGTGTTTTGCGAAAGATCGCTTAGCAGTTGGGCGTATTCCACCCATTGATCAGGGGCATCGGTCAAATTCAGTGCAGCCCCCTGGTAGCGCGACGCGGCCCGCAGATCACCGGCATTGCGCGCCGATGCCGCCGCCGACAAAAGATCCTCCGCCGTCCAGTTGTTGGTCAGATGATCGCGCCCAAGGCGGCGGGCCTGCGCCAATGCGGCATCAAAATCCACCGGGCCAAGAAAGCCCAGTTCAGCCGCCCGTGCCGCCGCAGTGGACAAGGCCGCGCCATTACCGGCCAAGACAAAGCCTGAATAGGCCCCGACATAGGGTTGCTGATCACCGGCGCCCGATTTCAAGAAGCACGAATTCGCCTTTGAATTGAAGGTAATGGCGCGGCATTGGCTATTGGCAAGGCAGGACGCTTCGCAAGCTTCAAGCGTGGTATCGAAAATGGATTGGATATCGCCGCCGGGCAAATCGGCGTTTTCGGTCAAGACCAGCCGCCGATCAGGTATATAGCTGCTCTCTTGTGCATCCGCGGGCGCAAATGACGCAACCTGCGCCGTGATCAGTAGCGCGATCATGAATAGGCCCGAAATACGCATTGCTTGTCTCCTGCTCAGATCCTTTTCCCAAGGTGCCACGCCACCCCCCGGCAAGGCAATGAGTCGCGGGTCAGGTATTCATGACCATGCCTTGCAAAATGCGACGGTGTTTAGCGGTTCTTCACCAAATATGTGCAGTGTGATCCCAAGACGGCGCGTGAGGCTGCGGCGCGGAGGCTATTGTGAATATAACAGAAAAGCTTGTCAGCGAACGTCGTGCCCGACTGGCGGCCGAAAGGTTGCTGGATCAAAAACAGCGCGAGTTGTTCGAAGCCAATGACCGGCTTTCGTTGCATGCGCGCGATCTGGCGGAAACGTTGGTGGTGCAGCGTCATGATCTTGAACATGCCCAGCATGAGAAAGAGGCGCTGAAAGGCCGTAACCACCAGATTGAATCGGATCTTGAACGGGCAAAAACCGCGGCCCGAATTGCCCAACGCAGGCTTTGGGAAGCTTTGGAAACCATCAAGGACGGGTTTGCGGTTTTTGACGATGAGATGCGCTTGATCATCGCCAACGGCGCCTATGTTGATCTGTTCAAAGGGCCGGGCAAGCTGGAGGCCGGGCAAAGCTATGATGCCATCATCGCGATGATGGCACGCGACGGGGTGATTGACCTTGATGGCCAGGATGTCGACGATTGGTGCCACGAAATGATAGCGCGGCAGGCCCGCGAAGTGATTGACCCCAAGATCGTGCGACTGCCTGACGGGCGGTTCTTGAAGTTCATCGACCGGCGCGGCGAGGCGGGTGATTTAGTCTGCCTGACCGCCGATATCACCGAAAACGTGCGCCGCGAGGCTGAGCTGGAAGAAGCCCGCATCAAGGCTGAGGCGGCAAGCCGGGCCAAATCGGCGTTTTTGGCCAATATGAGCCATGAGATCAGAACCCCGATGAACGGTGTCGTTGGTATGGTCGATTTGCTGCGCGAAACCGAGCTTAACGAAGAACAGCGGCTGTTTGCTGATACGATCAAGTCGTCGGGTGAGGCGCTTTTGACGATAATCAACGATGTGCTGGATTATTCGAAAGCTGAGGCGGAAAAGCTGCGCCTTGTTCTTGAACCATTTGATCTTGAGCGCTGCTTGCATGAGGTGATGTTGCTGTTGCAACCTTCGGCGCGAAGCAAAGGCGTGTCGTTGGTTGTGGATTTCGATCTGTTTTTGCCCACCCGATTTGTCGCTGATCCGGGGCGAATGCGGCAGATCTTGACCAACCTTCTGGGCAATGCCGTTAAATTTACCAGCAGTGGCCATGTACTTGCCCGTGTTGTCGGGATCGAGGCTGAAGGCAGGTTTGATCTGCATTTCAGCATCGAAGATACCGGTATTGGTATCGCACCAGAATATATAGACCATGTTTTTGGCGAGTTTAATCAAGTAGATGACCAATCTAACCGCAAGTTTGAAGGGACCGGACTTGGGCTCGCGATTACCCGACAACTGGTCGAACTGATGGGGGGTGAAGTTTGGGTGGACAGCGAGTTGGGCAAAGGATCTTGCTTTGGTTTCAAGGTCAATCTAGCCCCGGCCGAAAATCCCGCCAGTGATGGTGCAGACCAGCCAATCCTTCTAAAACGCGCACTTTTGATCGAAGAGGCGGTGATCAACCGCACGATCCTGATAAGACAGCTGCAAACCTTCGGGATGGAGGTAAAGGTGTGCCGAAATACCGAAGAGGCCCTTGCGGCAGGTACAAACTACGACATTGCGCTGCTGGACCATGAGATGGGCGATACCGAAAGCAGGCGCCTGGCACTGGCCTTGCGTGGCGCGGGGCTGACTGCGCCTATGCTCATATCCAGCTCTTTCCCGTCGAAAATTGACAATTCTGATGGGTTGTTTGCCGGGTCGATGCAAAAACCGATCTTGCGCAGTGATTTGTTTCGCAAGCTTCAAGGCTTGTCTGGCACGATGCCCGTCGCCACATCTGTGCCCCTCCCCCCCCCTGTTCCGCAAACTACGGGGCCGCGGCAAATGCGCGTGTTGGCGGCCGAGGACAATCGCACCAACCAGTTGGTTTTCAGCAAGATGGTGCAATCACTTGATATCGATCTGGTGTTCGCGAGTAACGGTCGCGAAGCGATCGAGCGTTGGCGCGATTTTGCACCGGATCTGGTGTTCATGGATATCTCTATGCCCGAAATGGACGGGCGCGAGGCGACACGCGCCATTCGCCAAGCCGAGGCGCAAACTGGCGCGCATGTAACTATCGTGGCGCTGACAGCACATGCAATGAAGGGTGACGGCGACGACATTTTAGCCGCAGGTTTGGATCACTACCTGACCAAACCGCTGCGCAAGGCAGAGATTTTGGCAAAGATCGCGGCCGCCTGCCCGCCTGATGCGCGCCCGACGACACCAGCATCAACATCCCCGCCGGGAACCATACCAACAGCGCTGCAGCATCAATCCTCTTGAAGGACCGCCAGAAACGCCGGGCCAAAACGTTCCAGCTTTGGCGCATCGAAGCTGGAGATACGCGCCAGATCACTGAGGTTGCGGGGGCGCGCCTCGGCGATGCGCTTAAGCATTCCGGCGGTGCAAGACATCGGCTTGCCTGCCCCATCCTCGCCGCGCGCAAGGCGCAGTTGTTCTTCTTGCAACCGATCAAAGACCGACCCCGCGACCCGCCCGGCAAGTTTCATCCGCGCCGGGTGCGGGCGCTCTTCTGCGCCGGTGATGACGGCCAGAAAGGTGGCACCGTAGCTATCCAGTTTCTTGGCACCAACGCCGCTGATACGCGCCATGTCGTCAAGAGTTTGCGGCCGGGTTTCCGCCATTTCAATCAACGTGCGATCGGCAAAGATCACATAGGCGGGCACGCGCGCGGTTTCGGCAAGTGCGCGCCTTTTGGCTTTGAGGGCTGACAAAAGCGGGGCGTTTTCGTCCGATACAAGCGCACGCACGACAGGGGCGGCAGTTGCCTTGCGGATTGTATCGCGGCGCAGCGTAATCCGCGCCTCGCCGCGCAAAATTGGCCGTGCGGCCTCGGTCATGCGAAAGGCACCGTGGCGTTCAGCATCGGGGCGGATCAGATCGCGTCCGGTCATCTGCCGGAACACCGCTTGCCACTGGGCTTTGGTAAGGTCACGCCCGATGCCGTAAGTGGGCAGGCTGTCGTGGCCGCGCTGGGCGATCTTATCGGTCTTCGCCCCCAGCAAAATATCAATGAGATGCCCCGCACCAAAGCTTTCGCCGGTGCGCAGCATTGCCGAAAGTGCCTTACGCACAGCGTCGGTACCGTCGAACACCTCGGGCGGGGTGTCGCACAGATCACAGGTGCCGCACGGACCAGAGGTCTCGCCAAAATATCCCAACAATTGCTGGCGGCGGCAACCTGTCGCCTCGGCCAGACCCAAAAGCGTGCTCAGCCGGGTATGATCGGCCTCTTTACGCTCCATCGGGGCAAGGCCTTCGTCGATCTGGGTGCGGCGCAGGCGAACATCTTCCGGGCCGTAAAGGGTCAGGGTTTCGGCCGGGGCGCCATCGCGGCCAGCGCGGCCGATTTCCTGATAATAGGACTCGATTGATTTGGGCAGATCGGCATGGGCGACCCAGCGGATATCAGGTTTGTCGATGCCCATGCCAAAGGCCACCGTTGCCACCACAATCAACCCGTCTTCACGTTGAAAGCGCACCTCAACCTCGCGCCGCCCCTCAGCCTCCATCCCGGCGTGGTAATGGCAAGCGGAATGGCCGGCTTCGCGCAAGGC
>JBAUHP010000547.1:0-2407 GCA_049680345.1 Albidovulum sp.
TCAGGTACTTCGTAAGGGTCTGAAATCCCGGTGAATTCCTTGATCTTGCCTTCGCGGGCCAGCTTGTAAAGCCCCTTGCGGTCGCGGCGTTCGCATTCTTCCACGCTTGTCGCAACATGCACTTCGATGAACGCGCCAAACTCCTCAATCATCTCGCGCACGGCACGGCGGGTGGCGGTGTAGGGTGCAATCGGCGCACAGATCGCAATACCGCCGTTCTTGGTGATTTCAGAGGCGACATAACCGATACGCTTGATGTTGATATCGCGGTGCTCTTTCGAAAAGCCAAGCTCGGACGACAGGTTCTTGCGCACCACATCGCCGTCAAGAAGCGTGGTCGGACGACCGCCCATTTCCATCAGCTTGACCATCAGCGCATTGGCAATGGTCGATTTGCCCGAACCCGAAAGGCCGGTAAAGAAGACAGTAAAGCCTTGCTTGTTGCGCGCAGGCGAGGTGCGGCGCAATTCCTTGACCACTTGCGGGAAAGAAAACCATTCTGGAATCTCAACCCCTTCGCGCAGACGGCGGCGCAGTTCGGTGCCCGAGATATCCAGAATCGTATCGCCTTTCGCCACTTCGTTGGCCGGGAAATATTGTGCCTTTTCTTGCACATAGACCATGTGTTTGAAATCGACCATCTCTAGGCCAATCTCGGCCTCATGTTCCTTGAAAAGCGTTTGGGCATCATAGGGGCCGTAGAAATCCTGGCCCGCCGAATTCTTGCCGGGCCCGGCATGGTCGCGGCCCACGATGAAATGCGTGCAGCCGTGGTTGCGGCGGATCAGCCCGTGCCAGACCGCTTCGCGTGGCCCCGCCATGCGCATCGCAAGGTTCAGAAGCGACATGGTTGTGGTCGATGACGGATATTGATCCAGCACCGCCTCATAGCACCGCACACGGGTGAAGTGATCGACATCGCCGGGCTTGGTCATGCCCACGACCGGATGGATCAAAAGGTTGGCTTGCGCCTCTTTCGCCGCCCGGAAGGTCAGTTCCTGATGCGCGCGGTGCAAAGGGTTGCGGGTCTGGAAGGCGACGATCTTGTTCCAGCCGACCTTGCGGAAATAGGCGCGCAATTCGTTGGGCGTGTCGCGGCGGGCGCGGAAATCGTAATGCACAGGCTGCTGGATGCCGGTGACCGGGCCGCCCAGATAAATCGGGCCCGCGGTATTGTGCAGATAGTTGACCGCCGGATGGGCCAGATCATCGGCACCGTAGACCAATTCAGCCTCGCGGGCCTTGTTCGGCTGCCATTTATCGGTAATCGACAAGATCGCAAGGATCACGCCTTCCTGGTCGCGCAAGGCAATATCTTGGCCGGGGGCGATGCCTTCGGCGAATTTCTCGGTCACATCCAGCGTGATCGGCATCGGCCACAGCGCGCCATCAGCGGTGCGCATGTTTTCAACAACGCCGTTGTAATCCGCCTCGCTTTGAAAACCCTTAAGCGGGAAGAAACCGCCATTCATCAGCAATTCAAGATCGCAGATCTGGCGCGCGGTCAGATCCCAAGACGGCAGATCACCCGCTTCGGCCTTCAATTTCAGCGCGGAATCGTAAGATACATAAAGCTCAGGGATCGGAGCCAGATTTGACTGTGCCATGGACGGATAAAGCCTTTGCCGCAAAAGCGCGGCTGCTGCCGCAATGCGCGGGATTTAGACCCGAAGGGGGTGAAACTCAAGCGTATGGGGGCGGGTTAGGAAGGATTCGGCCCGGAATTGCGGAATTTCTGTGCCTGGGCGAACGCTGTTGTGCTGTTTGGCGGATTCGGGGGCGAAACATCATGCGATATGCCCGCCGCCCAAACCATATGTCTTGGCGTGCTATGCGCAAGCGCCTGGCCGCAAGATCACTCTTGCTCGGCCAGCCAGCGTTCGGCGTCCAATGCGGCCATGCATCCCATGCCCGCCGATGTCACGGCTTGCCTGTAGACATGATCGGTCAGGTCGCCCGCCGCAAAAACCCCCGGTATCGAGGTCTCAGTCGTGCCGGGCTTGACCTTCACATATTTGCCGTGATGCAGTTCCAACTGGTCTTGCACCAATTCCGAGGCCGGCGCATGGCCGATGGCCACAAAGAAGCCCTCGCAAGGCACATCGGTGATCTTGCCGGTGTTGACGTCCTTGGCGCGCACGGCCGTCACCCCCAAGGGGTTGCTGTCGCCCAGCACTTCCTCGATCGAATGGTTCCACAGAATTTCGATCTTGGGGTGTTTGAACAGCCGGTCTTGCATGATCTTTTCGGCGCGCAATTCATCGCGGCGATGGATCAGCGTCACTTTGGTTGCGAAATTGGTCAAGAACAACGCCTCTTCCACGGCCGTATTGCCGCCGCCGACCACCACAACTTCCTTGCCGCGATAGAAAAACCCATCACAAGTGGCACAGGCCGAAACCCCAAA
>JBAUHP010000548.1:0-9968 GCA_049680345.1 Albidovulum sp.
GCCATCAGCCGATCACGGGTCTCATGGGCCTGCGCCAGCGCCAGAGGCGAGCCGCGCGTGCCGATCTTCAGCGGGGATGTTGGGTCAGGCATCTGCATGCCCCGGGCATAGCCGCGACAGATTGGCCATGCAATGCCCCGCGCGCGCCGCATGGCTTGACATCGCGTCGCAGCCCGCCATGAAGGGGCCTTAAGGAGTGGCCGATGACCAAAACGATCCTGCGCGCCCTGAAGGGTGAGATTTTGCCGACACCGCCCATCTGGATGATGCGCCAGGCGGGGCGCTACTTGCCGGAATACCGCGCCACACGCGCCAGGGCCGGGGATTTTCTCAAGCTTTGCTACAACCCCGAACTGGCCGCCGAAGTCACTTTGCAGCCGATCCGCCGCTATGGGTTCGACGCGGCGATCTTGTTTGCCGATATATTGCTGCTGCCCCAAGCGCTTGGTGCCGATTTGTGGTTTGTCACCGGCGAAGGCCCGCGGCTTTCTACCGTGACAACCCCTGCCGATCTGGCGCGCCTGAAACCCGTCGGCGCGATCCACGAAACCCTTTCACCGATCTATGAGACCGTCAAAATCCTTACCGAGGCCTTGCCCAAGGAAACCACGCTTATCGGCTTTGCGGGTGCGCCCTGGACGGTGGCCACCTATATGATCGCCGGGCGCGGCACGCCGGATCAAGGCCCGGCGCATCTGCTCAAAGACACCGACCGCGCCACTTTCACTGCATTGATTGATTTGATCACCGAAGGCACGATCGAGTACCTATCGGCGCAGGTCAGCGCGGGGGCCGAGGTGGTCAAGCTGTTCGACAGTTGGGCAGGGTCACTCAAGAGCGACGATTTCAACGATTTCGCAGTCAAGCCGGTGGCGCGTATCATCAGCGAACTGAAATCCCGCCACCCCAGCCTGCCGATCATCGCCTTCCCGCGCGAGGCCGGCGATGGCTACATAGGGTTCGCCCGCGCGACCGGCGCCGACTGCGTGGCGCTTGATAATTCCGTCTCGGCCGATTGGGCGGCGGAACATGTGCAAAAGGACGGCTGCGTGCAAGGCAACCTCGCACCCGGCCATATGGTCACCGGGGGGCAGGCCCTGGTCGATGAAACCCGCCGCATCGCCCGTGCTTTTGCCAAGGGGCCGCATATTTTCAATCTGGGCCATGGCATCACCCCCGATGCCGATCCCGACAATGTTCAACGAATGATCGACGCATTGCGCGGGACCGCCTGAATGGGCGCCCTGCCCTGGGTTCTGGCCACGCTGATCGCATCGGCCGCACAGACCGGGCGCAACGCGGCCCAAGCCAGCCTGACGCGCTCCATCGGCACGGTCGGGGCCACGCAGGTGCGGTTCTTGTTCGGCCTGCCGTTTGCGCTTTTGTTTCTGGCCTTGGTGAGGCTGATCAGCGGCGAGGCAATCCCGACCATCACGCCCCGCGCCATCGGCTTTATCACCGTAGGCGCGCTTGCGCAGATCGCCGCGACCGCGTTGATGCTGCGCGTCATGCAATCCCGGTCTTTCGCGATGACCACCGCATGGATCAATACCGAGCCTGTGATCTTGGCCATCGGTGCGGCCGTCGTGCTACGCGACCCGCTTAGCCCTGCGGCCCTTCTGGCCATCGCCATTGCAACCCTGGGCGTGGTGGTCATGTCGTTCAAGCCCGGTGCCGCGCTGCATCTGCGCGAGGCAGGTCCTGCGATCAACGGCCTTCTGGCCGCCGGTTTTTTCGGGGCCGCCGCGATTGGCTTTCGTGGCGGTATCATCGCGTTTCCGGACGGCGGATTTGTGATCCGCGCCTCCACGGCGCTGGTGCTGGGGTTGTCCATTCAATCAAGCATCCTGATGCTTTGGATGCTGGCGTTCGACCGGCAGGCGATCCGCGCCTCGCTTGGTGTTTGGCGCACCTCGCTTGGGGCGGGTTTCCTTGGCGCTTTCGCCTCGCAATTCTGGTTCATCGGCTTCGCGCTGACCTCGGCTGCCAATGTGCGCACCTTGGCGCTTGTCGAGGTGATCATGGCGCAAGCAGTATCCCGTTTCATCTTCCGCCAACACGTCAGCGCCCGACAGATGGTGGGCATGGCCTTGATCATATTGGGGGTGGGGCTGCTGCTAAAAGCACAGCCCTAGGCCGCTAACGCCGCCGCGTGGAATTGATCGCCGGTATAAGCCTTAAGCAATGAACGTTGCACGCGGCGGCCCTTGGGTGCCGGCGGCCCCATACTTTGAATGCCGGTTACTGAGTTACCGGGAAGGGCCCGATATAGCCGATATAGGCATTGGCCTCTGCCGGATCGATCAGCTTGTCTGTGTCAGATGGGCCAAAGGGATGCTGGACGACCGCCACCAGATAGCCGTGGCCGCCGATACTGGGGTACCAATCAACCGAAGTGGCCTCAGCACCATAAGGCGTTGTGGCGATACGGGTCAGAACCGAGGTGCCTGTGTTCATCGCCCAGATCGCATCGTTTTGGTGCTTGAAGGTGTCTTCGGCGATGATCAGCGTGTTTTGCCCCGGAATATAGGTCACATTATCGGGGCTGGCGATGGCATCGACGTCGCAGCTGTTGCCAGCATAGGGCGACCCGGCTGCGTATTCCATCGGCTTGCCGGTCAAGATAGCGGTCATGTTGGTGGCCACATAGCCTTCATCCAGCGCCAGTTCATAAACGGCCCCGCAAGAGTTTGCCGTTAAACGCACATCGTTGCGCCCGCCCAGATCGGCCCTTGCATCGCCGTCAAGCATGCCTTTGCCAATCTCTGACATCGCCAGATAAAGGCTGTTGCGGTCGGGGTTGTAGACATTGCCTTCCATCTTGCGAAACTCCGTCGTCGCCCCCTTCATCGAGGCCACCCTGCGGGTTTCAAGACGCGACGCCACGGCTTCCATCCCCGGCTTGATCTTCAGGCATTCGGACCCTACCGCCGTCGAAGACAAGAACCCGTCTGGGCAACGGTCATCAGAATTATATTCCGCCGTCTCGAACATATCGGAAAACCTTGTGCCCTTGTCGATCGCGGCAAGGATGGTCGCGTCATCGGCATGGCCCAGATCAACCCATTCGATATCGGCCGCACCGCCGTTTTGGTCAGAGGTCTGGTTCCAGCGGGCGGCATAAAGCGCGCCTGCGCTCAGATCGCCCGCTTTGTCGGCAACGAAGCGGTAAAGCGCCACGTTGGTGCCATCGTCGGACATATAGGCGGTCTTGTTATCTGGCAAAACATTGGCAACCTCAACCGAGAACCGCCCCATGGCGCCATGCTTGACGACCGCAACTTCGCCCGCTTCGCTGAGGGTATATTCAACATTGAATCCATAGCGGTAGGGGTTCACTTGGGCGCGGTAGTCATCCAGCGTCGCGCTGGTTTCATCCAGCCCGAAGTAGCGCCCCATGGTCAAAACTTCGGGGGCAAGACCGGCCAAAGACTGCGCCGCTTCATGGGCGCGCGCATCGGTCGGGTATTCTTCCGAACCAAGATGGGTATTCCACGGCGTCACGCTGCCCGCGCAGGGCAACCAAAGCCCCCCGACCGACGACAGATCAACCGGTTTTGACGCGGTGATCGACAGCTTGCCCGCATCGTCTTGATCAACTTCGGACAGGTAAACGGCGGCGGGCAGCTCTTCAAACTGGGTCAGTGAGAAAAGCTTGGCGCCAACGTGCAAAAGCGAGGTGAAATCCGCCGATGAAGATGCCGCGGCACCGCTTCCGGGCACGGCCACAGGGTTGCCTGCAATGTCGTGCAACTGGGCAAACATCGTATCACCGAACATGTCACCCGACCGCGCCAGAACATGATAGCCGATGGGCGCGGTGGTGCCGTTCATCGTGATGCTTTGAGACACAACAACCACGCGTTTGGCGGCGTCATCGGTTGGCACGGCGACGGGCGCAAAGCTTAGATCATCGGCAAGGACCGTGGATGCAACGCCGGTCAGCGTGGTTGCGGTAAGAAGGAATGAACGCAGTTTCATCTTGCCCCCGGGGCGTTAGGATCCTTTCCCGCCATAGCCTTACAGCGGCGGTATAACATTTGCATGTCGACGGCTTAAAGCGTTTCGCGTTGAACCCTTGGCCTTTCAAGCAAACCGCCGTCAGCTATTGCGGCACATGTTATCGGGGCGAGCCCATCAATGCGGGCGCATAACAGCGGAAATTAACCCCGCCGCTCAGACCCATTTTGCCATCGGTGGCAGGCTCATCAACACCGCATCCGCGTCATGCCCACTTTCCAGCCCGAACTTCGTGCCGCGATCATAGACAAGATTATATTCGGCATAGAGCCCGCGATGGATCAGTTGCAGGTCCTTTTCGGCATCGCCCCAAGGGGTAGCGCGCCGCTGCTCAACCAGCGGAACGAAAGACGGCAAAAAGGCGCGGCCAACGGATTGGGTAAAGGCAAGGTCCGCCGCCCAGTCGCCGGTGTTGAGATCATCAAAGAAAATTCCGCCGACGCCGCGCGCCCGGCCCCGGTGCGGGATAAAGAAATATTCATCCGCCCAGGCCTTGAAACGCTCGTAATAATCGGGCGCATGGGCATCGCAGGCCGCAGCCATGACGGCGTGAAAATGGCTGGTGTCATCGGGATATTCGATGCAAGGGTTCAGATCGGCGCCGCCGCCAAACCACCAGGCATGCGGTGTCCAAAACATGCGCGTGTTCATATGCACAGCCGGGCAATGGGGGTTTTGCATATGTGCAACAAGGCTGATGCCACTTGCCCAAAAGCGCGGATCCTCGGCCATTTTGGGCACACCGCGCGCGGCCATGGCCTTTTGCGCCCGATCCCCCAAACTACCGTAGACGGTTGAGATATTGACACCGACCTTTTCAAACACCCGGCCGCCGCGCATAACGCTCATCAGCCCGCCGCCGGCATCGGTGCCGCCTTCGCCTGCACGCCGCGTTGGTGTCACCTCAAAGCGTCCGGCGGGGCGACCTTGCGCGCTTTCGCCAACCGGCCCATCTTCCAGCGCCTCAAACCCTGCAACGATCTGATCACGCAATGTGCGAAACCACTCTGCCGCCTCAGCCTTGCAACTGTCGAAATTCAAGCTCATCTTATTCCCCAACCGGTATCCCGGCCTGCTAACATCTTTTTGCGCGGCTTTACATAGCTGGCAAGACGGTTGGTTGCCGGAAGATGTGCTGATATATGTTGCCAATGCCCCTTTTTGGGGGGCCGACCCCAAGCGAGCTTGCAAATGAACCGCACCCTTTTGTCGATTGCAGCGTTTTTGATCCTGGCCTCTTGTGGGACCCCGCGAGAACAATGCATCCGCAATGCCACCTCAAAGACCCGCACGCTTGACCAGCTGATTGCCAAAAGTCAGGCCAATCTTTCGCGCGGCTACAGATATGAGACCCAGAACCGCCAGCGCTTCGAGTGGATCATTTGCGATTCTTACCGGCATGGCAAAGGCCCGCGCATGTGCTTTGAACCGGTTGCCGACAGCGTTGAGGTGCCCGTGGCCATCGACCCTGCCGCAGAACAACGCACCTTGGCCAATCTGATCGAGCGGCGCGCAGTCTTGCAACAACGTGCCAAGGCGGCGGTGGCCGCATGTCTGGCGACATATCCGGAATGAGTCGGCTTTAGCGGCTTTTGCCGGGCCGCGCCCTGATCGGGCGTGCGGCTGACAAGATCTTGAACCCACCGGCAAGCGCAAGCTCGGTTACGATCATGAACTGCGCGCGCAATGTCTCTTCATAGGGCAAGTTGCGGTTGGCCACCAAGAAAAGCCGCCCGCCCGGTTGCAACATTGCCGCCGCCGAACGGATAAAGGCCGCCCCCAACGCCGGATCGGCCGCACGGCCCTGATGGAAGGGCGGATTCATCACTACGAAATCCATCGCCTTGCCGGGGTGAAATTTCGTGGCATCGGCCCAGTGAAAAACCGCACGCTCGTCGGCGAGGTTAAGCCTGGCGCAATCCAAAGCATCAGCCTCGGCCTCGACCAGATGCAGCTCACTCACTTTCGGGCGGGTCAGAACTGCGGCCGCCAGCCAGCCCCAGCCCGCGCCCAGATCAGCGCCCTTGCCCTTCAGATCGGCGGGCAGATATTCGGCCAAAAGTGCCGATCCCGGATCAACCCCATCGGCCGAAAAGACGCCGGGGCGGGTGATAAACCCCTCGGCGGGTGTATGGTTTGTCGCCGCCCAATCGTCAAAATTCGTGGGTGCTGTCACCACAAAGGCAAAGGCCCGGCCATGCGCCTTGGTAAAATTCTGCAAGACCTCGACCCTGCCGCGCAGGTCTTTGTAAAGCGCGTCGATCCCGTCGGTCTTTTGCCCGTCAACCCAGATCGTACCGCCCGCACCCACCGCTTGCGCCGCCATATGCACCAATGATCGCGCCAAAGCCTTGGCGCGCGGCATGAACACGATTGCGACGGAAAATTCACCCTCGGGCCTTACGCCCACATCAAAGCCGCGTGCCGCGAAGCCCGCGTGATCAGGGCAAAACCCGGTGACAATGGCCGTCTGTTCCTTGGAAAAATCGCGCAGATCCGCCGCCGCGTCGGGGCGCAAAAGCACAATGCGTGCGTCGGTGGCCAAGCCACCTGATGCCTCTATGGCCAGCGAAAGTCGTGATTGATTCATATGTTCCGGCCCTTAAGGGGGGCCTAATCCTTTTCCATCGTGCATTGCAGCGGATGCTGATGACGGCGGGCAAAATCCATCACCTGCGCCACTTTCGTCTCTGCCACTTCAAAGGAATAGACGCCAACCACCGCCAGCCCCTTTTTGTGGACGGTCAGCATTATTTCAAACGCCTGCGCATGATTAAGCCCGAAAAAGCGTTCCAATATATGAACCACGAATTCCATTGGCGTGTAATCATCGTTCAAGATCATCACCTTATACATCGGCGGGCGCTGCGTCTTGGGTTTGGTCTTGGTGACAACCGACGTGTCGCCATCACTTCCGTCCTTATGGTCGGACTGGGTGAAATCTGGCTTGGTCACGGCGACATGGCTCCATCAAGGGAATCGGTTGGGCTTCGGGTCCCAATATAGTCAGTCATACGGATGAGAAAAGAGTTGCGATGACAAGGCTCTGTCGGCAATTTCAAAAAGAAGGCAAGGGTAACTGGCATAAAATGACCACTTTGACCACCATTGGCTTTGATGCGGATGACACGCTTTGGCACAACGAGAAGGTTTTTCGCCTGACGCAGGACCGTTTTGCGGATCTTCTGGCTGGGTTTACCGATCAAAATCACTTGCATGACCGGTTGCTTGCCGCTGAACGCCGCAACCTTGGGCATTATGGCTTTGGCGTCAAAGGCTTTGTGCTGTCGATGATTGAGACGGCAATCGAGGTGACCGATGGCAAGGTTTCGGCCAATGTCATCGCCGAGTTGATCAGCGCCGGGCAAGACATGCTTGCGCATCCGATCGAACTTTTGCCCGGTGCCCGCGACACGGTTGCGGCCCTTGCAAGCGATTTCAGATTGGTTCTTGTCACCAAGGGCGATCTTGTGGACCAAGAACGCAAACTGGCGCAATCGGGCCTTGGTGATCTGTTCCATGCGGTTGAAATCGTGTCGGACAAGACCGCCGCCAGCTATGCGCAGATCTTCGCGCGTCACGGCAATGGCGCCAAAGGCGGCCTCATGGTGGGCAATTCGCTTCGATCCGACGTGCTGCCGATGCTTGCGGCGGGCGGTTTTGGGGTGCATGTCCCGCATGAACTGACATGGGCACTGGAAGAGGCCCAGCCCCCCGCGCACGACCCCAGATTTCACACGATTGGTGAAATTTCCCAACTTCCGGGGCTGATTTGCCAGATCAACCGCTAACGCGCGGGGCTCATATTGGGGTTAAGGCAAGCCAGACCCCATTATGTAGTGCCAGATTGCCAGATATGCCGGAATATCACCGCAAGAAACCAGTCAAAGATATTGAACAAAAAGGTGTTTTCGCTTTTGCCCCCCTGTGTTATCCTTCCCGCAAATCACTAATAACCCCGGCAAAGACCGTGGGGGCAGAGGCAGTAGGCAAGTTGACAGACGTATTCGCACCTATCGGGCGATGCATTTCCAATGCATGGGCGCTGACATTCCTGGTCATATCGATGACCCTCACCTCATTTGGCGCAATCGCAGCACCCTATGCGGATTTCGTGATTGATGCGCGCACAGGCCAGGTGCTGCACCAAAAGAACGCCGATACCCGCCTGCACCCGGCATCTTTGACCAAAATGATGACGCTTTATATCGCTTTTGAGGCGATAGAGCATGGCGAGATTTCGCTTGATACCATGGTCACCATATCAAAATACGCCGCAAGCCAGCCGCCATCGCGCCTTGGGCTGAAGGCGGGTCAGCGGATCGCTTTGCGCTACCTCATCCGTGCGGCTGCAATCAAATCAGCCAATGATGCGGCTGCTGCCATCGGGGATGCAATCGAAGGCGACCGCGCCGGTTTTGCCAAGCGCATGAACCGCACCGCCAAGATGCTTGGCATGACCAAAACCACGTTTCACAACGCCAATGGCCTGACCGCAAAGGGCCATCTTTCGACCGCGCGGGATATGACCACGCTTGGGCGGCGGGTATTTTACGACTACCCGCAATATTACAACCTCTTTTCGCGCCGCAGCGCCGATGCCGGCATGGCCACGGTCAATTCGACCAACCGCCGTTTCCTTGGTGCCTATGAAGGTGCCGATGGCATCAAGACGGGTTATACCAATGCGGCTGGCTTCAACCTTGTGGCCTCGGCCAAGCGCGGCAACAAGCGCGTGATCGCCACGGTCTTTGGCGGCACCTCCACCGCGCAGCGCAATGCGCGCGTGGCCGAACTTCTGGATATGGGCTTTGGCAAGGCGCCAAACCGCGTCAAGGAAAAGCGCCCGGCTGCCATTGCTTATCTGGGCAGCCCCGGTGAAGACGAGCCGCCCGAAGATTTTCTGGCCAATGCGGTTGCAGGCAGCGTCAACAGTGATGCACCGGCGGCCGGAAAAATCTTGCGCCTGAACGTGGCTGTAACCAAAAGCCCGCGTCCACGCGGACGCCCCGATGCACCGGCCCTTGGCGAAAGCCAGCCGATGATGATGGTCGATACCGCCCCTGCGCCAGCCCCCGATTTGGCCGTGGCGACGGATGAGGTGATCTTGGCAGATGCCGCTGAAATGGTGGCCGCCACCGATGATCTGATGGCCGCGATCGAAAGCGGGGTCAATCTGGCCTTGGCCGATATTGACGAACCAAGCGAAGAAGTGGCCACGGGCTTTGTGCAATCAACCGCCCCACAGCCTGAATCCCTGGCCCTCGCAGACGCCGATCCGGTGGCCGATCCGGTGGTCGCCGCGCCTGTGGTCGAACCGACCGTCATCATTTCCGCCTCTGCATCAGCCCCGGCCAGCGCCCCGCGCCCGCAAACGCGCCCGACCGCCGAATTGCCCGCCGACAACCCGGAGCTTGCTGAGGTGGCCTTGGAACCGGCCCCCGCTGAAGTCGTCGCAGCCTTGCCTGACGCCGCCGCTCCAACGACCGCCGAAGCAGCCACGCCCGAAACCGCCGGGATCGCGCAGACGGATACGGTTGTGACGGATACGGTTGTTTTGGCCAAACCCGACAATCAAGCCACTGATACAGCAGCCCAGGAAATCGTGCTGACCGCCCAATCCGCCGTCGAAGCCGCAGAAACCGAGCAAGAGGTGGTGACCAAGGTTTCAACCTCTGGCGGACGGGGCTGGGGCATCAATGTAGGTGCATTCCCTTCGCGCTTCACCGCAGAGCATCAATTGCTGCGCACGGCATTGGTTGAAATGGGCACGCTGAATGACGCCCAGACGGCCGTGCGGCCACGCAAAGGCGCATTCGAAGCGAATTTCGTCGGGCTTTCCCAAGAAACCGCTGAAATGGCATGCCGTCGCCTTGCGGCGCGCGGGACCGAATGCCTGGTGCTGAACCCCGGCGCCTGAGGCGTCACGGGTTCGATGCGTCACTGGT
>JBAUHP010000549.1:0-2435 GCA_049680345.1 Albidovulum sp.
ACAGGGTTGCTCCAACTGCGGAAATGGCCGCGCATGCAACTCGTTCATCAACGCATAGCGCTGGGGGTGATCATCAATCGGGGTCATGACAGGCCTTGCAGATTTTGCGCGACATTAACCAGACCAAACCCGAAGTAAAGCATAAATGATTGTATTTCCGTTAGTTAGAGGTATACCTTCGTGTGCAATCAGCGCATCGCGCGGCGCACCGCGAATGGCTTGGCCAACCCGGTTGAACCAGCCAGCGCAAAAACCGGCTTGGTGATCGCGTCCAGCCCATAGCCTAAGACCACGAAAGGTTTGCGACGACCGAATTGGTCGGGAAGTGCACCGGAAACGGCCTTGGTGACTTGGGCTACCGCCTCGGACACCATTTCGATGAGCCCCCAACACCAGCGCCGAGGCCCCCAAAGTGCCGGTCAAGAACAATGGCAGCAGCCCAAGGATTATCTCTGAGGGGATATCCATGAACAAGCTGAAAAGCCCAAGGCGACAATGCTGGTTGGCTATCTGGAAGCCATCTCGTTTCGCCCCCCGTACGGCGATACCACGTTGTTTGCCACAGGCATATGGCCACGGGCGGGTCTTGGCCAGACGGCCTTGGCAACGGCGCTGGCCGGCATCGGCGGTGCGGTTCGCGCCCAGCCATTCGCCTCAAGACCCGAACCTTAGGCGGAAGCGTGCGCTTCGATTAACGCCGCTAAACCATTTGTCGCGACACCAGGCCGGTCGCGTTACGGATCATGGCTTTCGATGATGAGGCAATCCTCATGGTCGGCGATGCAGGACGAAGCCGACCTTTGGGTGATGGCTACTGCGCTCGCTTAAATGCAGCAGTCGCGACACCCATTGCAATCAGCGCACTACCGCCAAGACGGGAGAACCAAGCCAAAACAGACGGCTTTGCAATTCTTGTTCGTAACTTATCTGCCAAGAGTGCATACGCGAGAGCATTGATTGCCGCCAACCCCACAAAGGTAACAACTAAAATTGCGAACTGAGGCAGAAGCGGGCTGTCGACCACAACAAACTGGGGCACGAAGGCGATGAAGAATACGATGGATTTCGGATTTAGTGCGGTAGCAGCCGCCGCGTGCCCGAATACGCTGGATGCGCTGGTTTCTGTTACCTTTTCAAGATCGCCTAGAGAAGCCGTTGATGCAGTTCGAAAAAGTTTGATACCGAGATAGACAAGATACACTGCTCCGACCCACTTCAGGATTACGAAAAGCGTGGCGGAAGCCAGAACCAAAGCACCCAATCCGGCTAAAGACGCTGACATTGCAACGAAGTCACCAAGAGCCACTCCTCCGACTGTTGCGATTGCTACCCGTTTGCCTTGGCTGATCGCATAGCTGAGAACGAGCAAAACCGTCGGTCCAGGTATGAGCAACAGAGCGATTGAAGCAGCGACGAACGCCAGCCAAATTTGAAAATCCATGAGAATACCGTTCAAACTTTTGTAGTAGCCAGCCATAGCTACATCAAACAGTAAAGAGGAAATCAGCGCCTAGGTTTTTGCGGTGCGGGATAACGCAAAATAAGCTCAATCCAGACCTCCGCTCTAGCCCAACGTCCTCAGAAGCAACCCTTCAAAAAAAATCGTCCCGGACCTCGCGGACCGAGACGACGCTTTTTCGGCTAAAGATCAGCTCAGTCGATCATCGGCAGCAATGCATCCAGCGACTTCTTTGCATCGCCGTAAAACATCCGCGTGTTTTCCTTGTAAAAAAGCGGGTTCTCAATACCGGAATAACCAGTGCCCTGCCCGCGCTTGGATACGAAGACCTGCTTGGCCTTCCAGCATTCCAGCACCGGCATGCCGGCGATGGGGCTGTTGGGGTCTTCCTGGGCGGCCGGATTGACGATATCGTTTGACCCGATGACGATGGCAACATCGGTCGAGGGGAAATCCTCGTTGATCTCATCCATCTCCAGCACGATATCGTAAGGCACCTTCGCCTCAGCCAGAAGCACGTTCATATGTCCGGGCAGACGGCCCGCAACGGGGTGAATGGCGAAACGCACATTCTTTCCCTTGGCACGCAGCTTGCGGGTCAGCTCCGACACTGATTGCTGCGCTTGCGCCACGGCCATGCCGTAGCCCGGGATGATGATGACGCTATCGGCATCATTCAGCGCCGCCGCCACCCCTTCGGCGTCAATCGCAATCTGCTCGCCCTCAACCGCCATCGCAGGGCCGGTGGTATTGCCAAAGCCGCCCAAAATCACGCTTACAAAGCTGCGGTTCATCGCTTTACACATGATGTAAGACAAGATCGCACCGGATGAACCGACAAGAGCGCCAACCACGATCAAAAGATCATTGCCAAGGCTGAAACCAATCGCCGCCGCCGCCCAGCCCGAATAGCTGTTCAGCATCGAGACCACGACAGGCATATCCGCCCCGCCGATCCCCATGATCAGATGGTAGC